>NZ_JAKSYA010000167.1:0-129535 GCF_022829485.1 Methylobacterium sp. J-059 | reverse complement strand
TGCGGATCTCGGGCAAGCCCGAGATCCGTCGGGAGGAGGGAAGAGCGCGATGTTTCGCGCGCGTCCTGGTCATCGCGCACGCTGCGGCAACCGCTGCGAAATATTTCCCAAGCAAGCCGTGCGTGATCGCAAAGCTCGTCGCCGTCGTTAGCCGCCGACACGATGTTCTCGCAAAATATAAAGTGGAACGCTTCGCGCCACGAAGGAATTGAAGGGGACCAACAGTAGAGGAAACCGCCTTGCAACGCTATCTGACCGCCATCGCGCTCGTCACCCTTCTCGGTACGGGCACCGTGTCCGCACAGACCACGACGACGGGCAACCCCGCTCCGGACGCCAAGTCCAGCGAGAAGTCCGGTGGCCAGGAAGCCGTCACGCGTCCGAACACCGACAGGCCCGACGCCGGCAAGCCCGCCACCGCCAACGCGGCCGCGCATGCCAAGCTGGAGGAAGGCGCCAACAGCTTCACGGAAGCCCAGACGCACAAGCGCCTCGAGGATGCCGGCTACAAGGACGTCCGCGGCCTGATGAAGGACGACAAGGGCATCTGGCGCGGCGACGCGATGCTGAACGGCAAGCCGGTCAAGGTCGGCGTCGACTTCAAGGGCAACGTCGCCGCGCAGTGATCGCCGTCCCCGGACGGCTGAGGCGCAGGCACGCAATTCCCACGACATCCAGGATTTGACCATGGCTCAGCAAACCATCACGGCGCTCTACGACGATTACGACGCGGCCAGCACCGCGGTGTCCCGCCTCGAGGCGGCCGGCATCTCGCACGGCGACATCAGCGTCGTCAGCAACAACGAGGGCGACCGGCATGCCGGCCGGCTCGGCATGGGCGACCATGCCGAGACTGCCCACAAGGCCGAGACGGGAGCCGGGACCGGCGCCTCGCTCGGCACGGTGGTCGGCGGCGCGACCGGCCTCCTCACCGGCCTCGGCCTGCTCGCCATCCCCGGCGTCGGGCCGGTCGTGGCGGCCGGCTGGCTGGTTGCGACCCTGACGGGCGCCGGCATCGGCGCGGCCGCGGGCGGCCTCGTCGGCGCGCTCACCGGCGCCGGGATCAGCGAGAACGACGCCCACACCTACAACGAGGGCATCCGCCGCGGCGGCACCCTGGTGACGGTGCGCACGGACGACGCCCACGCCACGACGGCGATGGACATCCTCGAGCAGCACGGCTCGGTCAACGTCGACGAGCGGTCGCAGAGCTGGCGGTCCGAGGGCTGGAGCGGCCCGGCGCTGACCGCGTCCGACCCGTCCGGCGCGACGGCGAGCCAGGGCGTTCCTTCGGGCGCGGCCGCCCGCCCCGGCGTGCGGACCTACCCCGCCAAGCCGCTCTGAGCGACGCTCAGCCTTCGATCGGCCCGTCGCCTCGGCGACGGTGCCCCCGATCAGCCCTGCGATGCCCCGGCACGCAGGGCTTTTTCATGAGGTGGGGCCGGCGAGCGGCGCGGCCGGCCTACTGCAGATCGCGCAGCAGCGGCTCGGCGACCATCCGCACCGGCGCCTTTACCGGCTTGCCGCGGCCGATCAGGATCGCGACGCGCGAGCTTTCCGGGTCGGTCTCGAAGCGGGTGCGGACCCAGGCGACCAGGAACTTCAGGTATTCGGACGCCAGCAGCTTGGTCGCCGAGGGGCTGTGCCACCAATCGGCGGCGTCGAAGCCTTCGGCGATCACCGGATGGGGCACGATCCGGTCGGCGCCCTGGAGCGCGTGGTCGAGCTCGATCAGGGTCCGCGGCATGTGGTAGTTCGAGGTCACCACCGCGACGGTGCTGAAGCGGTTGTGGCGCATCCAGCGCCGGGTCTCGATGGCGTTGCCGATGGTGTTGCGCGCGCGGTAGTCGAGGTCGACGCAGCAATCGATCCAGTGGCGCTGCGTCGGGTTGAGCCGGGCGATCTCGTCGCGGCTGGTGCGTTCGTTGACGCCGGTGATCAGCAGGCGCCGGCCGTAGCCGCCGGCCAGCAGGTCGATCGCGTCGCCGATGCGCTGGGCGCCGCCGGTCAGCGCGACGATCCCGTCGGCACGGCCCTGCGGCACCCGCTCGCTGCGGTCGAGCGCGGCGACGAAGGCGAGGAAGCCGGCGAGCAGCGCGACCGCGCCGAGGCCGGCGAGGCCGAGGATCGTCAGCGCCACCGGGCCGGCGGCCCGCGCGGCGGGCGCGGCCGCCGACATCGCCCTTGGGCGGGCGTCCCAGGCCCAGCCCGTGAGCTCGGCGCCGGGGCCGGCCTGTCTCGGATCGAAGGCGCGCGCCATACGCGTGGTCATGCTCCGGGAGAATAGCGCCGATTGCGGCGGGGCGGAGGCGGCATTTGCGGACGCAAAACCTTTCCGGAGGGTTAACGCACGGCCAAGCACTTCCGATCACGGGGATTTTCGGAACCGTTCGTCCCCGATCCCCGGCGGGGCGCGGTGCCGGACCGGCCGGACGCGCGACTCAGGCCAGGAACCGCCGCACGGTCAGCCGGGAGATCACGGCGGTGACGAGCGAGGCGATGACGCCGATCGCCATCACGCTGGCATAGCCGCGCCAGCCGATGTGGAAGGCGCCGAACAAAGCCTCGACCTCGTCGCCCGCCGGCCCCGAGCGCCAGGTGCGGGCGAGCAGCCCGGCCAGCGCGAAGGCGGCGAGCGCCGCGGCCGAGCCGATGATCCCGCCGCGCAGCCCCAGCCCGAAGAAGCGGCGCTGGAAGGCGCGGGCGATGAAGTCGTCGTCGGCGCCGACGAAGTGGAGCACCTCCACCACCTCGCGGTTTCCGGCCATGGCGCCGCGGGTGGCGAACGCCACCGCGAGGCCGGTGGCGACCAGCACCAGCGCGACGATGCCGACGCCGATGCCGACGAAGGTGTTGGCCGCGGTCGAGAGCCGCTGCAGCCAGAGCGCATGGTCGTCGAGGCTGGCGACCCCCGGCATCGCCTCGGCGAGGCCGGCGCGCAGGTGCTTGAGGTCGGGGGACTGGTCGCCGAGCTTCAGGGTGATCAGGCGCGGCACCGGCAGGTCGGAGAGGTCGAGGCCGCTGCCGAGCCAGGGCTCGAGCAGGCGCTCGGCCTCCGCCTTGGAGAACACCCGCGTCGCGGCGATGCCGGGCTCGGCCTTGGCGATGGCGTCGGCCCGGGCGATGTCGGCGTCGAGGTCGCGGCCGGGGGCCGGGCGTACCTGGATCGTCACCTCCTGCGCCACGGTGCCCTGCCACTGGCCGGCGCTCGACGCGACGATCTCGGCCGCGCCCGCGCACAGGCCCGCGAGGAAGGTGAGGATGGCGATGACGGCGGCGAGCGAGCGGCTCGCAGCCGAATCGGTCGGGACCAGGGGCGCGTTGCGCCGCAGGGTCGGGGGGAGCGCCGGATCGACCGCGGCCCTGTCCGGGGCCGTCCTGGCGGCTTGGCTGCGTTCGCGGGTCGTGTCCATCAGCCTTCGATCCGCAGGCGGCCGTCGCCGATCACCATCCGGCGGGCATCGACCGAGTCCATGATCCCGAAATCGTGGGTGGCGATGATCACCGAGGTGCCGAGCTTGTTCAGCTCGAGGAAGAGCCGCAGCAGGCGGCGCCCGAGGCTCGGGTCGACGTTGCCGGTCGGCTCGTCGGCGAGCAGCAGGTCGGGCCGGGCGATGAGCGCCCGGGCGATGGCCGCGCGCTGCTTCTCGCCGCCCGAGAGCAGCGGCGGCAGCACGTGCATGCGCTCGCCGAGGCCGACCCAGCGCAGCAGCTCAACGACCTCGGCCCGGTAGCTGGTCTCGGCCCGGCCCTGGACGCGCAGCGGCAGCGCCACGTTCTCGTAGGTCGTGAGGTGGTCGAGCAGGCGGAAATCCTGGAACACCACGCCCATGCGGCGGCGCAGGCCGGTGAGCGACGCGCTGGAGATGCCGCTGACCTCGTTGCCGAACACCGAGACCAGCCCGCGGGTCGGGCGCACCGAGAGCAGGATCAGCCGCAGCAGCGTCGTCTTGCCGGCCCCCGACGGCCCGGTGAGGAACTGGAACGAGTGCGGCTGGATGCGGAAGCTCACGTCGGACAGCACCTCCGGCCCGAGGCCGTAGCGCATGCCGACGTTCTCGAACTGGACCACAGGCCCTTCCGCCCCGGAGAGCAGGCTTTTCGTCGTCGCCGTTTCGCGCAAGGGCCCGTTCGCTCCCGTTCCGTCCCGGTCCATGCCGTCCGCACCGGGATGACCGCCGCGCATGGCCATTTCAAGCCGGCTGCCGGCGGTTTCACCGGAGCTTAACCCTAACCGAAGACGATCGCCCAAGGGTTTTCGCCGCAGGTCCCGCCCGGCTGCCCCCGCCAACGAGCGTGCCGCGTATGCTGATCGTCTGCCCGACCTGCGCCAGCGAATATCGCATCGAGACCGCCCGCGTCGGCACCGAGGGGCGTTCGGTGCGCTGCGCCGCCTGCCGCGAGACCTGGTTCGTGTCGCCGGCCGAGGTGATCGCCGCCCACGAGGCCGAGCTGCAGGCCGCCAGCCCCGGCGCCGACGAGACGGTCTCCGAGGATGCCTGGGCCGAGGCCGCCGCCGCGGTGCGCAGCGCCGCGACGGCCGACACCATCGACAACGTCCCCGCACCGCCGCGCGGCACGCGGGCGAAGAAGGCCAAGCTCGGCTACAAGCCGCTCGGCCGGAACCAGGGCAAGGGCGGGATCGCCGGGCTGTCGCCGGCCCTGGCCGCCTGCCTCGTAGTTTTGGCCGCGATCCCGCTCGCCTGCCTCGCCCGCGTGCCGGTGGTGCAGGCGCTGCCGCAGGCGGCCGGGCTGTTCGCCCGCATCGGCCTGCCGGTGAACCTGCGCGGCCTCGAGATCCGGGACGTCGCCGCCGTCCGCACCCCGGCCGACGGCGAGAAGCCGGCCGAGCTCGCGGTCGAGGGCGACCTCGTCGGCATCGCCCGCGGCGGCGTGCCGGTGCCGCCGATCAGCGTCGTGATGCGCGACGCCGCCGCGGGCGTCGTGCGGACCTACACCATCGCCCCGCCGCGCAGCCGGCTGGCGCAGGGCGAGACCGCGCGATTCGCTGGCCGGTTTTCCGATCCGCCCGAGCAGGGCCGCGGCATCGAGGTCCGGTTCTCGGATGCGGTCAAGCCGGAGACGGGCAGGCCGGAGACGGCCAGACCCGAGACGGCGAAAGCGGAGTAGGTCGCGGGCGACCGCGCCGCCGTCGATTTTCCGCCGGCGGGCCGTGGCCGGACGGCGCCGGAATAGGGTATGGAGGCGCATGACCACGCCCTCCCGACGCGTCCGCGTCCTCTTCGACGAAGCCACCATCGCCACGCGCAACGAGGCGTTGGCCCGCGAGATCAAGGCGGCCGCCCCGCAGAACCTGCTCGTGGTGGCGGTGCTGAAGGGCAGCTTCATGTTCGCCGCCGACCTGCTGCGGGCCCTGCACCGGGTCGGGCTGTCGCCGCAGGTCGAGTTCGTGCACCTGTCGAGCTACCGCACCGGCACGATCTCCTCCGGCCAGGTCGAGATCCTGCGCGACGTCCAGAGCGAGGTGCGCGGCCGCGATGTGCTGCTCGTCGACGACATCCTCGAATCCGGCCGCACGGTGGTCTTCGCCAAGGACCTGCTGATGGCCCGCGGCGCCTCGCGCGTCCTCACCGCGGTGCTGCTCGAGAAGCCGGGCAAGCGCGCGGTGCAGATCGACGCCGACTTCGTCGGCTTCACCTGCCCCGACGCCTTCGTCGTCGGCTACGGCATGGATGCGGCCCACGCCTTCCGCCAGCTCCCCTTCGTCGGCGTCGTCGACTACGACAGCCAAGATCCGGACCTGTTCGGCGGGGCCTGAACCGCGTTTCGGGACGCGGCATTTTCGCAACCCTCCGGCACTTCCAGGCTTTTCGTCCTCAAATGTCTTGACAGGACGGCCGATGTTTAGACGATCTCTAGACGTGTCCGGGCCGGACGGCCTTCCCTCGGTGGATCGAATACAGGCGACATGGCGCGCATCCTTCTGGTGGATGACGAAGAGACGGTCCGCGGCTTCCTCAAGCGAGGCCTCGAGATCGACGGCCATGCCGTGGTCACGGCGATCGACGGCAGCGACGGCCTCGACCGGCTGAACGAATCCGACGGCGCCTTCGACCTGATGCTCACCGACATCCGCATGCCGCTGATGGACGGCATCGCGCTGGCGCTCGCGGCCAAGCGCGACTTCCCCGACCTGACCATCCTGCTGATGACCGGCTTCGCCGACCAGCGCGAGCGCGCGCGCGGCCTCGACGCCATCGTCACCGACGTGCTGACGAAGCCGTTCTCGCTGGCGGACCTGCGCGCCACGGTGAGCCGGGCGCTCGCGGCCTGAGGGGCAGCCGGCGAGGCCTTGCGTCGATCCCTCCCCGTCATTCCGGGGCTGCGAAGCAGAGCCCGGAATCCAGAACCGCTGATCGTGCCTCGATCACCCGTCCCGGCGGCTCTGGATTCCGGGCTCGCCTGCGGCGCCCCGGAATGACGGAGCGCGTTGAGGGGCCGACGGTGGGATCCCTCACACCACCAGGTTCACAATCCGCCCGGGCACGACGATGACCTTGCGGGGCGTCCGGCCTTCGAGCGCCCGCCGCACCGCCTCGTCGGCGAGCACCAGGGCCTCGACGGCCGCCGCGTCGGCGTCGCGCGGGACGGTGACGTCGGCGCGCTTCTTGCCGTTGACCTGCACCGGGAGCGCGACCGTATCCTCGACCAGCAAAGCGGGGTCGAAGCCGGGCCACGGCGCCTGCGCGACCAGCCCGTCGCGGCCGAGCACCGCCCAGCAACTCTCGGCCAGGTGCGGCATCATCGGCGCGATCAGCTGGACCAGGATGCCGGCGGCCTCGCGGCCGGCCGCCGCCGAGGCGCCGCCGCGGAACGCGTCCTCGAGGGCGTTGGCGAGGGTGTAGACGTGGGCGACGCAGCGGTTGAAGCGCAGGCGCTCGACATCCTCGCCGAAGGCGGCGAGCGCCTTGTGCGCGGCCTTGCGCAAGGCCGCGTCGCCGCCGCCCGATCCGGTGGCCGAGACGGCGGCGTTCACCAGCCGCCACACCCGCTGCACGAAGCGGGCGGCGCCCTGCACGCCCTCCTCCGTCCAGATCACGTCGCGCTCCGGCGGCGAATCCGAGAGCATGAACCAGCGCGCGGTGTCGGCGCCGAAGGAGGCGATGATGTCGTCGGGGTCGACGACGTTCTTCTTCGACTTCGACATCTTCTCGATCGGGCCGATCGCGATGGGCGCCGAGGTTTTCACGTGGAACCCGCGGCGCTCGCCGTCTTCGGTCGAGAACCGCACCTCCGCCGGCGGCACCCAGGCGCCGACCGCGTCCTTGTAGGTCTCGTGGACGACCATGCCCTGGGTGAACAGGCCGGCGAACGGCTCCGAGACGCCGGACCAGCCGGTCGCCTGCATCGCCCGCATGAAGAAGCGCGCGTAGAGCAGGTGCAGGATCGCGTGCTCGATGCCGCCGATATACTGGTCGACGGCGAGCCAGCGATTCACCGCCGCCGGGTCGGTCGGCCGGTCGGCGAGCCACGGCGCGGTGAACCGGGCGTAGTACCAGGACGAGTCGACGAAGGTGTCCATCGTGTCGGTCTCGCGCCGCGCCGCCGCGCCGCAGGACGGGCACGGCACGGTGCGCCAGGCGTGGTCGCGCTCCAGCGGGTTGCCGGGCTGGTCGAACGAGACCTCCTCGGGCAGCCTCACCGGCAGGTCGGCGACCGGCACCGGCACGGGGCCGCAGGCCTCGCAGTGGATGATCGGGATCGGGCAGCCCCAGTAGCGCTGGCGCGACACGCCCCAGTCGCGCAGGCGGAACTGCACCTTGCGGGCCGCGACCGGCCGGCCGGAGAGGACCTCCGCCTCCAGGCGGTTCGCCACCGCCTCGAAGGCCTCGCCCGTCGTCATGCCGTCGAGGTAGCGCGAGTTGATCATCCGCCCGTCGCCGTCGAAGGCGGTGTCGGTGATGACGAAGCTGTCCTGATCCTGGTCCTCGGGGCAGACCACGGGGGTGTTGCCGAGGCCGTACTTGTTGGCGAAGTCGAGATCGCGCTGGTCGTGCGCCGGGCAGCCGAAGACGGCGCCGGTGCCGTACTCCATCAGCACGAAGTTCGCGACGTAGACCGGCAGCGTCCAGGACGGGTCGAGCGGATGGCGCACGGTGAGCCCGGTGTCGAAGCCGAGCTTCTCCGCCGTGTCGATCGCCGCCTGCGCCGTGCCCATGCGCCGGCATTCGTCGACGAAGGCCTGCAGCGCCGGGTTCGCGCCGGACAGGGCCGCCGCCACGGGATGGTCGGCGGCGATCGCCAGGAAGCGCGCGCCGAACAGGGTGTCTGGCCGGGTGGTGTAGACCTCGATCGCCTCGCCGACCCCCTCGACCGCCGTCGCGAGGGCGAACCGGACCTGCAACCCCTGCGAGCGCCCGATCCAGTTCCGCTGCATCAGCCGGACCTTCTCCGGCCAGCGCTCGAGACCGTCGAGCGCGTCGTAGAGATCCTGCGCGAAATCGGTGATCTTGAAGAACCACTGCGTCAGCTCGCGCTGCTCGACCGGCGCACCCGAGCGCCAGCCGCGCCCGTCGATCACCTGCTCGTTGGCGAGCACGGTGTGGTCGACCGGGTCCCAGTTCACCTTGGCGGTGCGGCGCGTGACCAGCCCCTTGCCGAGGAAGTCGAGGAACATGCGCTGCTGGTGCTTGTAGTAGTCCGGATCGCAGGTCGCGATCTCGCGGCTCCAATCGAGCGACAGGCCCATGGATTGCAGCTGCCCGCGCATCGTCGCGATGTTGGCGTAGGTCCAGTCCCGCGGGTTGGTCTTCCGCTCGATCGCGGCGTTCTCGGCCGGCAGCCCGAAGG
Organism: Methylobacterium sp. J-059; assembly: GCF_022829485.1. Lineage (NCBI taxonomy): Bacteria > Pseudomonadati > Pseudomonadota > Alphaproteobacteria > Hyphomicrobiales > Methylobacteriaceae > Methylobacterium > Methylobacterium sp. J-059. The sequence goes on along the minus strand of NZ_JAKSYA010000167.1, from coordinate 120,724 downwards.
CGTCCCAGCCCATCGGGTGCAGCACCGCGAACCCCTTTGCCCGCTTGTAGCGCGCCACCACGTCGCCCATCGCGTAGTTCCGCACGTGGCCCATGTGGATGCGCCCCGACGGATAGGGGAACATCTCCAGCACGTAGTATTTCGGGCGGGCGTCGGCGTTGTCGGTCTCGAACAGCCGCGCCTGCGCCCAGGCCTCCTGCCAGCGCGGCTCGGAATCCTTGGCGTTGTAGCGCTCGAGGGTCTGGTGGCTGGGAGGATGGGTCATGGCGTCGTCGAAAACCGGGATCGGGCGGGGCGGACCGGGGAAGCGGCGGCGTTAGCACATTCGCGGCGGGCTCGGCCAACGGATCTCGGGGCGAGGCCCGCTCTTGACCGAGACGTATCGCCAAGAGATACTAAGGGCACGAGGACGTGCCGTGATCCGCAGCTTTTCCGACGAGAGGACGCGGGCGGTCTTCCTCGGCCGCCATCCGAAGGGTTTCCCGGCCGAAATCCTGGAGACCGCGCGACGCAAGCTCCGCGTCCTGAACGCGGCGACCTCCCTCGACGGGTTGAGGCACCCGCCGGGCAACCGGTTGCACGCGCTGACCCGGGACCGGGCCGGCCAGCACGCGATTCGGATCAACGATCAGTACCGTCTCTGCTTTCGTTGGACCGCGTCCGGTCCGGAGGAAGCGGAGATCACCGATTATCACTGAGCGGCGGCATCGGGCTCGCGAGGAGGTGGGTGATGAGCATCGAATACGAGACCGACATCGTCCTGCCGCCGATGCACCCGGGCGAGGTGTTGCGCGAGGAATTCATGGTGCCGCTCGGGCTCACGGCCTACGGCATCGCCAAGGCCTGCGGCGTGCCGCGCACCCGGATCGAGCGGATCGCCCGCGAGGAGATGGGGATCAGCGCCGACACCGCCCTTCGCCTGGGACGGTATTTCGGCCTGGATCCGCAGATGTGGGTCAACCTTCAGAACGATTACGATATCGAGACCGCACGCGCCGCGATCGGCCCGGCCGTCGACAGGATCGTCCCGCTGGAACGCGAAGCCGCGTAGACAATTTGTCCGGCCGGGGACCGCCGCGGCCCCGCCCGAAGGACCCCGATGACCGACACGCCGATCGATACGCCCCCGACCTCGGAGCCGCCGATCTCCGGCAAGCCGCCCGTCGGCGAGGCCGACGTCGCCGCGGGCCTCGCCGAGGTGCTGGCCGGGATCGCCCGGGCGAGCGAGGATTGCGCGCGCGATCCCGCCGGCATCCGCCTCATCGCCGTCTCGAAGACCGTGCCGGCCGAGGGCATCCTGCCGGCCCTCGAGGCCGGCCAGCGCCTGTTCGGCGAGAACTACGTGCAGGAATCGCGGGCCAAGTGGCCCGCGCTCAAGGACCGCTACCCGGACGTGGAGCTCCACCTCGTCGGGCCGCTGCAATCGAACAAGGCGCGCGAGGCGGTCGAGCTGTTCGAGGTGATCCATTCGCTGGACCGGCTCTCCCTGGCCGCGGCGCTGGCCAAGGAGATCGCCCGCACGGGGCGCACGCCGAAGCTGCTGATCCAGGTCAACACCGGGGACGAGCCGCAGAAGGGCGGCGTCTCGCCCGACGCCCTCGACGTGCTGCTCGCCGAATGCGTTGGCACTCACGGGCTGGCGATCCAGGGGCTGATGTGCGTGCCGCCGGTGGAGGACCCGCCCTCGGCCCACTTCGCCCTGCTCGCCGCGCTCGCCCGGCGGCACAACCTGCCGATCCTCTCGATGGGCATGAGCGCCGATTACCCGGCCGCGATCCAGATGGGCGCTACCCATGTCCGGGTCGGCACGTCGATCTTCGGGGCGCGGACGCGGAAGGCCTGATCCGCGCCGGGCCGTCGCCGACAACGACGACGGAAGGTTGCCTTGGGCGAGCCGGCGGACCCTGCGGTCGCAGGGCGAAATCCGCCGCCGTCACGGACCGCCCGGAGGCTCGCCCGGCGCGGCCAAGGCCCGTGCGAAGCAGGACGGTGCCGGTGATGATCGCAAGGAAGGACGTGGTGGGGGAAGTAGGACTCGAACCTACGAAGCTTACGCAGCGGATTTACAGTCCGCCCCCTTTGCCGCTCGGGACATTCCCCCAAAGGACAGCCCATCGGGCCGCGCGGGGCCCTTATGGTGAGGGGGGGGCGGCGTGTCAACCGTGCGGCGCGGCCGGCGGCTCAGTGCCCGGCGGTGCTCGAGAAGCCGTTGATCACCACCACGCCGGCGACGATCAGGCCGAGGCCGATCAGGGCCGGGGCGTCGAGGCCCTGGCGGAACACCAGCCAGCCGACGAGCGAGATCAGGACGATGCCGACGCCCGACCAGACCGCGTAGGCGACCCCCATCGGGATCGTCCGCAGGGTGAGCGCGAGGAAGAAGAACGCGACGCCGTAGCCCGCGACCGTGATCAGCAGCGGCACCGGCCGCGAGAACCCGGCGGAGGCCTTCAGCGCGCTGGTGCCGATCACCTCGGCGACGATCGCGATCGCCAGATAGATCCAGTTCACGGCCGCTGCACTCCCGGTTCGTCGGATCGGCGGCCCATTCAGGCGTCGTCGGCCCCGAGGACGAGGCGGAGCGACCGGGCGAGCTCGTCGCGGCGATAGGGCTTGTTGAGCACCGGCAGCTCGCCACGGCCGATGACCTGGCCCTCGTCGAGGTCGGCGACGTAGCCCGAGGTGAGCAGGACCTTGAGGCCGGGCCGCAGGCGCTGCGCCTCGGCGGCGAGCTGCGAGCCGTTCATGCCGCCGGGCATCATCACGTCCGAGAACAGGATGTCGATGCGCTGGACATCCTTGAGATGGGCCAGCGCCTCGGCCGCGTTGCGCGCGACGACGACCTTGTAGCGCAGCTCCTCCAGGCTCTCGACGGCCATGGTGAGGACCTGCTCGTCGTCCTCGACGAGCAGCACGGTCTCGCCCTCGCCGGCGCGGCGCAGCGGCAGCACGCCGCGCTCGCCCATGCCCGTCTCCTCGCCGGCGGGGTCGGCCGAGCGCGGGAAGCGCAGGCGGAAGGTGGTGCCGCGCCCGACCTCGGATTCGATCGCGACGAAGCCCTTGGCGCTGCGGGTGAAGCCGTAGACCTGGCTCAGGCCGAGGCCGGTGCCCTTGCCGACCTCCTTGGTGGTGAAGAACGGCTCGAACACCCGCGCCATCAGGTCCGGCGCGATGCCGCTGCCGGTGTCGGACACCGCGATCTCGACATAGGCGCCCGGCGGCACCCCCTTGTCGGCGACGGCCGCGGTGTCGAGCCGGACGTTGCGGCTGCGGACCTCGATCCGGGCGCTGCCGGTTCCCGCCTCCATCGCGTCGCGGGCGTTGACGACGAGGTTGAGGATCGCCGCCTCGAATTGGGCGGGGTCGACACGGATCGGGTCGAGGGCGGGGTCGAGGTCGAAGGCGAGCTCGATCGCGGCGCCGGCGGCGCGCTCGGCCAGCGGCCGGAAGTCGATGAGCAGGCGGTTCGGGTTCAGCGTCTGCGGCCGCAGCATCTGCCGGCGCGAGAAGGCGAGGAGCTGCTGCGTCAGCTGCTCGCCGCGCCGGGCCGCCGTCATCGCGGCGTCGGCGAGGCGCTTGACCCGCTCGACGTTGTCGGGCTTGCGCAGGACCATGTCGAGGCCGCCGACGATGACCGTCAAGAGGTTGTTGAAGTCGTGCGCGACGCCGCCGGTGAGCTGGCCGATCGCCTCCATCTTCTGCGCCTGGCGCAGCGCCTCCTCGGTGTTGCGCTGGTCGGAGCGGTCGAGGACGATGCCGGCCATGCGGACCGGCGTGCCGTCGGCGCGGTATTCCGCCCGGCCCTTGGCCGCGATCCAGCGCACGGCCCCGTCGGGGCGCACGATCCGGTATTCGATGTCGAGCGTCCCCGCCCGCGCCGCCTGCGCGAAGGCCGCCGTCACCGCCTCCCGATCCTCCGGGTGGACGTGGGCGAGGAAGGTCTGCCGGCCCCAATGCGGGAGCGGCGCGTCGTAGCCGAAGATCGCGTCGTGGCGGGCCGACCGGCGGGCGGTGTCGGTGAGGAGGTCGAGGTCCCAGGTTCCCATGCCGGCGGAATCGAGGGCGAAGGCCAGGGTCTCGCGGGCGGCCTCGACCTCGCGGGTGCGCTCGGCGACTCGCCGCTCCAGGGTCTCGTTGGCGACGCGCAGGCGCTCCTGGTCCTGTTCGCGCTCGCGGATGTGCCCGCGCGCCTGGTACTGGCGCCGCCGCACCCGCAGCGCCGAGGCGACGGCGCTGATCAGGGTCTCGGCGTTGATCGGGCGCTCCAGCAGCACGACGTTGCCGAGGCGCTCCACCATGGCCGCCCCCCGCGCCGGGCGGCGCCCCGCCTGGCGCGTCGCCAGCATGATGAACGGGAAGTCCGACCAGGGCGGCTGGCGATCGATCCAGGCCGCGAGAGCGTCCGGGTCGACCTCGGCCAGCGCCTCCTCGGTGACGATCGCCGAGCCGGCCGAAGCCTCGAGGCCGGCGAGCCACGCGGCCCCGTCGGCGCAGACCGTGGCGGCGGTGCCAGACTTGGCCAGCAGCTGCTCCATCACCACCGCGTCGCGTCCGCGCGGCGCCAGGATGAGGACGCGGGTCTCGTCGGGGCCGGGCCGGCTCATTCCGCCGTGTTGCTGCGCAGCATCGCGACCTTGCCGCCGTAGGCGGGCAGGCCCGAGAGCACGCCCTCGAAGTCGGTCAGCGTCTCCCCGATCTGGATCCCGTTGCGGGAGAGCCTCAGCTCGCGGATCGTGCGCTCGTGCGCGTTGACCCGGCTCTTGACCGCCGAGAGCGCGGTGCGGACCTCGCCCTTGGCCTCGAAGTAGCGGAACAGGAGGATGCCGTCGCTGAGATAGCTCAGGTCGATGTCGGAGCGGACCTCGCCGATGACGCCGTGCTGCCCGAGAACCAGCAGGGTCGTGACGCCCTTCTGGTTCAGGTAGGTCAGCAGCTCGTGCATCTGCAGGATCAGGAACTGCTCGCCCGGCATCGCGTGGATGTAGGCGTTGAGGCTGTCGACGACGACGCAGGACGCGCCGTCCCGCTCCACCGCCTCGCGGACGCGGCAGGCGAACTCGCCCGGCGCCAGCTCGGCCGGATCGATCTGCGCGATGCTGAGGTCGCCGTCGGCGATGTGCGGCTGCAGGTCCATCCCGAGGATGGCCGCGCGCGCCAGCAGGGTCGCCCGGCCCTCGTCGAACAGGAAGTAGGTGGCCTTCTCGCCCCGCTCCAGGGCCGCCAGCATGCAGCGCACCGCGGTCGTGGTCTTGCCGGCCCCGGACGGCCCGAGCAGCAGCGTGTTGGTGCCGCGCACCAGCCCGCCGCCGAGCAGGAGGTCGAGGCCCGGCGCGCCGGTCGTGACCGTCACCGGCGCGAAGTCGGCGTGGTGCTCGGCGGCGATCAGGCTCGGGAACACCTCGATCCCGCCGGTCTCGAGGACGAAGTCGTGGTACCCGCCCCGCGCTTTCACGCCGCGCATCTTCAGGACGCGGAGGCGGCGCCGTCCCGCGCCGAACTCGCGCGGGGTGTGCTCCAGGAGCAGGACGCCGTGCGCGATGCTGTGGAGCTGCACGTCGGTGGTGCCGTCGTCGAGCAGGAACACCGTGCAGCCCCGCGCCGCGAAGAGCTGCTTCAGCGCCAGGATCTGGCGGCGGTAGCGCAGCGGGTTCTGGGCGAGCAGCCGCAATTCGGACAGGCTGTCGAACACCACGCGGTTCGGCTGCAGCGCGTCCACCCGCTCGATGACCTCGCGGACGGTCTCGCCGAGCTCCACCTCGGAGGGGTGCAGGATCGACTGCTCGCTCTCGGGGTCGAGGCCGAGCTCGTTGACGAGCTCGTAGAGCTCGACGCCGTCGAGCGACCAGCCATGCGACGCCGCCGAGGCCCGCAGCTCCTCGGCGCTCTCCGACAGGGTGACGTAGAGGCTCTTCTCGCCGTGCGCGACGCCGTCGAGCAGGAACTGCAGGGCGAGCGTGGTCTTGCCGGCGCCGGGCGTGCCCTCGAGCAGGTAGAGCCGCCCCTTGGTCAGGCCGCCGGACAGGACGTCGTCGAGCCCGGCGATCCCGGTCGACAGGGTGTCCCGGACGTAGGGGGCGGCGCGCGGTGTCTGATCAGTCGTCATCGTCATCACGCAGGGTGGATCGGGCGCTCGGCCGGCGGCCCCTGAGGGAGTGCTTTGCCTCAGGAACGGCCCTGCCTCAACGCGGCAGCCGTCGATAGGTCCCGAGACCCTCGGATGGCGGGCACCGCGGCGATGGTCCGGACCGGCGCCGGATCACGCCCGGCGTCGCGGCTGCACCTATGCCGCAGCACCATCGGGCGGCGCCGGACGTTGCCCGTGACCGGATTCCGACGATCTCCCGCAAGGCCCCCATGCTTCGACTGCTCATCGCGGACGGCAACACGCGCGACGACCGCGCCCAGCACGTCGCGGTCACCGGCCGCACCTCGGCCGAATCCTACGCCGACGTCGTCCACGCCTATCGCCCGGAGGCGCAATGCCGGCTGCTCAGCCCGGCCGACGCCGACGCCGCCCTGCCCGACGGCACGGCGCTTACCGCCTACGACGGCGTGATCTTCACCGGCTCGCCCCTGAAGGTCGGCGAGCGCAGCCCGGCGGTGACGCGCCAGTGCGACCTGATGCGCGCGGCTCTGGAGGCCGGGCTGCCGGTGTTCGGCTCGTGCTGGGGGACGCAACTGGCCGCGGTCGTCGCCGGCGGCGACGTCGGCCCCAATCCGCGCGGGCCGGAATACGGCTTCGCCCGCCGCATCACGGCGACGGCGGAGGGCCGCGGCCACCCGCTGCTGTCGGGCCGGGGCGCGGCCTGGGACGCGCCGGCGATCCATTCGGACGCGGTGATCGCGCCGCCGCCGGGCGCGCGAGTGCTGGCCGGGAACGCGCTGCTCGAGGTGCAGGCGATCGAGATCCCGCACGGCGGCGGCCTGTTCTGGGGCACGCAGTACCACCCCGAGCTCGACTTCGACGAGCTCGCGGCGATGCTGCGGGTCAGCGCCGCGGACGTGGTCGAGGCCGGCCTTGCGCCCGATGCCGCCGCGGTCTCGGCCTATGCCGCGGAGATCGCCGCGCTCCACGCGGGCGGCGCGGCGGCCGGCCCGCTCGCCTGGCGGCACGGGCTCGGCGCCGACGTCCTGGAGCCGGACCAGAGACGCCGCGAGATCGGCAATTTCCTCGACCGGCTGGTCGAGACGGGTGCCGGCGCGCCTTAGGCCGCCTCGGCCATGGCGCCCGCGTCCGGCGACACCTCGTCGGTGTGCACGTCGAACTGCATCAGGTAGGCGGTGCCGAAGCTGGTGGTGAGCGCGCAGTCCGTCGCGTCGCGCCCGCGCGCCATGACGATGCGGGCGATGCGCGGCGTGTTGTGGCGGGCGTCGAACGTGTACCAGCGATCGCCGAGATAGACCTCGAACCAGGCCGAGAAATCCATCGGCGCCGGGTCCTTCGGCACGCCGATGTCGCCGAGATAGCCGGTGGCGTAGCGGGCCGGGATGTTCATGCAGCGGCACAGCGCGATCGCCAGGTGGGCGAAGTCGCGGCAGACGCCGACGCGCTGGACGTAGCCGTCATGGGCGGTGCGGGTGTTGTCGGCCAGCTGGTAGTCGAACCGCAGGTGGTTGTGGACGAAGTCGACGATCGCCTGCACGCGGGCCCAGCCCTCCGGCGTCGCGCCGAACAGCGACCAAGCGGTGGCAGAGAGCTTGTCGGTGTCGCAGTAGCGCGAGTCGAGGAGGAACGGCAGCACGTCGTCGGGCAGGTCCTGCACCGGGTGCTGGCGGGCCTGCGGCGCGAACGCGTCGGGCTCGCCGGAATCGCCGATGGTGAAGTCGGCCGACATGGTGATCCGGCCGCCCGGCGCGACGATGCGGGTGCAGACGTTGCCGAAGGCGTCGACGTGCTGCGTCGCCGGCACCGGCGGATCGAAGGCGATGACCTCGGGCGTGACGAGGTCGGCCCGGCGCTCCGGCCGCACGTTCAGCAGCAGGTTCATCGGGGTCGGGCCGAAGGTGTTGAAGGCGATGGTGAAACCGGTCTGGACGAGCATCGTAGATCCGTGGAAGCCGCGCGTGGTGTCGCAGGTAGGGTCGCAGGTAGCCGTTGAACACCGAGCCGATACGCGAGGTTCCGCAGATCAGGCGTGCTTCCGGCGCAGGTTCTGCCCAGATTAAAGGCAGTCTTCATCGCTCGAGCCGCCGACGTTGCTGCCGGTCGACAGACCTCGTCATCCGCAGACGAAGGTGTCGGCCCGGGCTCGAGCCTCGGCACGGGTCCGATCCGGCCGGCCCACGCGCCGAAGCTCCGGACGCCCGGGACGCGCGGTCGGCCCGATTTCCGTGCCGGCCCGCCGACTGGCTCTGATGATGCATCCGGGGCGGGGCATCGATCCATCGGCCCCTCGGGATGTCATGACCGTTCCTCCGCATTCCCCCAGGCCCGTCGGGGCGATCCTTCGCGGCGCCGGGGCCGACGCCCGCCCCGCGCCGGGCCGCGGGTCCCGCGCATGAGCGAGGCGATCGCCTGGGCGGAGCGCCGCCGCATCGCCGAGCAGGCGCGCGGCGAGCGGGCATGGTCGCTGTGGGGGCCGTATCTCAGCGAGCGGCAATGGGGCACCGTGCGCGAGGATTACAGCCGCGACGGCAACGCGTGGCGCTCGCTCACCCACGAGGAGGCCCGCTCGCGCGCCTACCGCTGGGGCGAGGACGGGCTCGCGGGGATCTGCGACGAGCGCGGGCAGCTCTGCCTCGGGCTCGCCCTGTGGAACGGGCGCGACCGCATCCTGAAGGAACGCCTGTTCGGCCTGACCAACGAGGAGGGCAACCACGGCGAGGACGTCAAGGAGATCTACCACTACCTCGACGCGGTCCCGAGCCACGCCTACCTGAAGTTCCTCTACCGCTATCCGCAGGGGGCCTACCCCTACGAGGACCTCGTGCGCGAGGGGCTGCAGCGCAGCCGCGAGGTGCCGGAATACGAGATCGAGGAGACCGGCCTGTTCGAGGGGTCGCGCTTCTTCGACGTGACGGTGGAATACGCCAAGTCGGACGTCGACGACGTCCACGCCACGATCACCGCGACGAACCGCGGCGCGGATGCCGCCGATCTCCACCTCGTGCCGCAGCTCTGGTTCCGCAACACCTGGTCGTGGCGGAACGACGGCGCGCTGCCGCGGCCCCGGATCGCGCGCCATCCGGAGGGCGGCATCGCCTGCGAGCACCCGCGGCTCGGGCGCTACCGGCTGGCCTTCGAGGGCGAGCCCGAGGTGCTGTTCTGCGAGAACGACACCAACCTGCGCCGGCACGCCGGCCAGCCGGAGGCCGAGGGCCCGTTCAAGGACGGGCTCCACGCCGCGATCGTCGAGGGCGACGCCGCGGCGGTCCGCCGCGACGCCGGAACCAAGCTCGGCCTGCACTACGCGCTTCGCCTCGCGCCCGGCGAGACCCGGCGGGTGCGCCTGCGGCTCTCCGCCGGGACGCGGACGCGCCCGATCGACGCCGACGACGCCGTGCGCGACCGCCGCATCGCCGAGGCGGACGCGTTCTACGACGACCTGCAGGACGGAATCGCGGATGCGGACGCGCGCGCGATCTTCCGGCAGGCCTCCGCCGGGTTGATCTGGTCGAAGCAGCTCTACGCCTACGACGTGCGGCGCTGGCTGCAGGGCGACCCGCTCCAGCCGGTGCCGCCGCGGGAGCGCGACGGCGGCCGCAACACGCAGTGGCGCCACTTCGCCGCCTCCGACGTGCTCTCGATGCCCGACAAGTGGGAATATCCGTGGTTCGCCGCCTGGGACCTCGCCTTCCACTGCCTGCCGCTGGCGCTGCTCGACCCGGACTTCGCCAAGAAGCAGCTCCTGCTGCTGACCCGCGAATGGTACATGCACCCCAACGGCCAGCTCCCGGCCTACGAGTGGGAGTTCTCCGACACCAACCCGCCGGTCCACGCCTGGGCGACCTACCGGGTGTTCGAGATCGACCGCGACCGGCGCGGCGGCCGCGGCGACCTCGCCTTCCTCGAAGGCGTCTTCCACAAGCTGCTGATCAACTTCACCTGGTGGGTGAACCGCAAGGATGCCGGCGGCCGCAACGTGTTCCAGGGCGGCTTCCTCGGGCTCGACAACGTCGGCGTGTTCGACCGCTCGCGCCCGCCGCCGGGCTTCGGCATGGTGCACCAGGCCGACGGCACCGCCTGGATGGCGATGTACGCGCTCAACATGATGCGCATCGCCCTCGAGCTCGCGCTCCACAACGACGTCTACGAGAGCACCGCCTCGAAGTTCTTCGAGCACTTCCTCCTCATCGCCGAGGCGATGACCGACATGGGCGGCGAGGGCTTCGGCCTCTGGGACGAGGAGGACGCGTTCTACTACGACGAGGTCGACATGCCCGGCGGCGGGATGCTGCCGCTGCGCGTGCGCTCGATGGTCGGGCTCGTGCCACTGTTCGCGGTGGAGGTGATCGAGCCCTTCGTGCTCCAGCGCCTGCCGGACTTCGCCCGGCGCCTCAACTGGCTCCTGGAGAACCGCCCGCACCTCGCCTGCCTGGTCTCGCGCTGGGACGAGGGCGGCGTCGGCGACCGAAAGCTGCTGTCGCTGCTGCGCGGCCACCGGATGAAGGCGCTGCTGCGGCGCATGCTCGACGAGGCCGAGTTCCTCTCGCCCTTCGGCGTGCGCTCGCTCTCCAAGGCGCACCGCGACCAGCCCTACGTGCTCAACGAGTTCGGCGCCTCCTTCACGGTGCGCTACGACCCGGCCGATTCGACCTCGAACATGTTCGGCGGCAACTCGAACTGGCGTGGGCCGGTGTGGATGCCGACGAACTACCTGATCATCGAGGCGCTGCGCCGCTTCCACTCCTATTACGGCACCGACTTCCTGGTGGAGTTCCCGACCGGCTCGGGCGCGATGTGCACGCTGGCCGCCATCGCCGACGCCCTGCAGGAGCGCCTGATCGGCCTGTTCGCCAAGGACGCGGAGGGCCGCCGCCCGGTCCACGGCGCGCGCGCGCCGATCCCGTCGGCCGAAGGCGCCGAGGAGGCGCTGCTGTTTCACGAGTTCTTCGACGGCGACACCGGCCGCGGTCTCGGCGCCTCGCACCAGACCGGCTGGACCGCGCTGATCGTCAACCTGCTGCACCACCGGGCGCAGCGCGGGGGTGCCTAGGGCATCGTCCAGCGGGGCGGGTCCCGGCGGGGCTTTCGCACGGTGCGCTCCGCCCGGGATCCCTGCGTGGACGCCCGCGATTGGCGGACGCGGCCGCGGGATGTCATCATGGGCGACGCGATCGGGACAGGTTCGCAGGCACGGGCTTCACGTTGACGGGATGACGGGTCAGGCTTCGAACCACCGCGCCGCGTGGCTTCCGCAGAACGGATTCGCCGCCCGCATCGCTTCCGCGCGCCAGCTTCAGAGCTTCAACGACCTGAGCAGCTTCGCGATCAACTTCGACGTGCTCCGCTCGGTCAAGCCCGACATCCAGATGATCGGCAGCAAGGGCAGCACCCTGTGCTTGTGGGAAACCCGCTCGTCCAGCGGCTTCATCAGCAAGCCCAGGGTCGATTCCGACATGATGACGGTCCGATTCATCGCGAACGGGCACATCACCTACCGCAATCATGCGGGCAGGACGCGCGGCACGCCGAAACATGCGACCCTCGTCGGCTTCGAGGAGGTCGGCGAGATCCAGGCCTCGCAGGCCTTCAACGCGATCAACGGCACGATCACGTTCGAAGCGCTCGCGGCCGCCAACGCCGCGCTGACGGGCGGACAGCACGGCGTGCCGTCCTTCGAGCCGATCGCCGATGTCTCGACGCCGGGCATGATCGCCCTGTTCCACATGATGCGGCAGGTGCAGCGCCGCGGGCAGGCGTCGGATCGCGGCGGCGACATCGCGTTTCCGCTGATCCAGAAGATCCTCAGCTATCAGCTGCTGTCCGTCTGGCCGAAGCGCGCGCGCGTGGCACCGGCCCCGGCGACGGACGCCTCCGCGTCGCGCTTCGGCATCGCTCTCGAGTTCATCGAGGCGAACCTCTCGCGGCCCATGACCCTGTCGCTCATCGCGACGGCGGCCGGGCTCAGCGTCCGCTCCCTCCAGAGCCAGTTCCGTCAACGGATGGGGCAGACGGCGATCGCGTTCATCACCGAGCGGCGGCTCGCGCGCACCCACGAGGACCTGACCTCCGCCTTCGATCCCGAGATCACGATCGCGGAGATCGCCCGGCGGTGGGGCTTCGTGCACATGAGCGACTTCGGGCAACGCTACAGGCGTGCCTATGGGCGCACGCCCTCCGAGGCACGGCGCGATGCCGGCCCGCGGGACTGACCCTGCGCCCGCCTCACGGCGCCCACTGCCAGAACACCGAGCTTTTGAACGAGAATACGGTCTCGCCGCGCTGGTTGACGCCGACGTTGTCGGCGAAGGCGAGGCCCCAGCCGGGGCGGGAGGCGGAGGCGCGCTTGTCGGTGAGCGTCGTGGCGTAGCGCACGGTGTCGCCGGCATAGACGGGCTTCAGCCAGCGCATGTCGCGAAAACCCGGCGACGGGCCGGTGGTCGGCGCCTGCCCGCGGGCGGCGGTGTGGGCGTGGTCGCGGGCGCGGGTCGCGAGCAGCCGCTTCATGTAGGCCGCGGCCGTGTGCCAGCCCGAGGCGCACAGCCCGCCGAAATGCGTCGCCTTGGCGGCCTCGGGATCGGTGTGGAACACCTGCGGGTCGTAGGCGCGGCCGAAGGCCAGGATCGCGTCGGCCGGGAAGGCGTAGGCGCCGAGATCGCGGGTCGCGCCGATCGCCGCGTCCTTCAGGAACGGCAGGATCTCGGCGTCGTCCGGCTCGACCACCGCGGGCGGGACGCCGGTCTCTACGATCCGCGGCGGCGCCGGCTCGGCCCCGCGCCGGGCGAGCATCACGGTGAAGGCCTGGGTCATCACCGCCTCGCCGCGGCCGTTCTCCAGGGTGAGCAGGCAGGCGGCGAAGCCCCGGTCGGGCTTCGAGGCCGAGGCGCGGGTCTCGTCGACGCGCAGGGTGGCGGAGAGCGTATCGCCCGGCAGCACCGGCTTCAGCCAGCGCAGCTCGGCGATGCCGGGCGATCCGAGCGAGGAGTGCCCGCCCATCGGCCCGGCCTGCAGCAGCCGCATGCCGAGGGAGGCCGTGTGCCAGCCCGACGCGATCAGCCGCCCGGCGAAGGTCGTCTCCGCGAGCCGCTCGTCGAGATGGAACGGCTGCGCATCGAACGCGCGGGCGAAGGCGACAATGTCGTCGCGGCTCACCGTCAGCGGCGCGCCGGTGCGGACCTGGCCGGCGGCGAAATCCTCGAAGTGGAGGCCGGACGTGTCGGGGCCGGGCATGGGCGCGCGTCTCAGTTGGCGAAGCGGAAATGCAGCACGTCGCCGTCCTGCACGAGGTACTCCTTCCCCTCGAGGCGGAGCTTGCCGGCGTCCCGCGCGCCGGACTCGCCCTTCAGCGCGGTGTAGTCGGAGAACGCGATGGTCTCGGCGCGGATGAAGCCCTTCTCGAAGTCGGTGTGGATCACGCCGGCCGCCGCGGGCGCGCGGGTGCCCTTGGTGATCGTCCAGGCGCGGGCCTCCTTCGGGCCGACGGTGAAGTAGGTGATCAGCCCGAGCAGGTCGTAGCCGGCGCGGATCACCCGGTTCAGGCCGGGCTCGGCCAGCCCCACCGCCTCGAGGTAGTCGCCCTGGTCGGCGGCCGGCATCACCGCGATCTCGCTTTCGATCTTGGCCGAGACCACCACCGCCTGGGCGCCCTCCGCCGCCGCGCGCTCCTGCACCGCCTTTGAGTAGGCGTTGCCCTTGTCGGCGTCGCCCTCGTCGACGTTGCAGACGTAGAGCACGGGCTTGGCCGTCATCAGGCCGAGCTGCTGGAACAGGCGCTCCTCCTCGGGCTTGCGCGCGACCATGCGGGCGGGCTTGCCCTCGCGCAGGTACGGCAGGGCGCGGTTGACGAGGTCCAGGAATTCCTTGGCCTCCTTGTCGGCGCCGCGGGCCCGCTTCTCCAGGGCGAAGACGCGCTTCTCCAGGCTGTCGAGGTCGGCCAGCATCAGCTCGGTCTCGATCGTCTCGATGTCGGCGCCCGGGTCGACCTTGCCCTCGACATGGGTGACGTCGCCGTCGTCGAAGCAGCGCACCACGTGGGCGATCGCGTCGCATTCGCGGATGTTGGCGAGGAACTGGTTGCCGAGCCCTTCGCCCTTCGAGGCCCCGCGCACGAGGCCGGCGATGTCGACGAAGGTCAGCCGCGTCGGGATGATCTCCTTCGAGGCGGCGATCTTCGCCAGGTCGTCGAGCCGCGGGTCGGGCACCGCCACGTCGCCGACGTTGGGCTCGATGGTGCAGAACGGATAGTTGGCGGCCTGCGCCGCCGCCGTCTGCGTCAGCGCGTTGAAGAGGGTCGACTTGCCGACGTTCGGCAGGCCGACGATGCCGCATTTGAAGCCCATGATATTCCTCAAGAGTCCATCAGGATCGTCTCGGGTGAAACCCGGAACGGATTGATGATTGTCGTTCCCTCGACCTCGCGGCCGTGTTGATAATCCTCGGAGAGCAGGAACCGGCAACCCGATCGGATCGCCGCCCCGAGGATCACGCAGTCCCACCATTGAAAACCGGTCCGCTCGCGCAACGACCATGCATCGGCGATCAGATCGAGATCCGTCGCACCGGAGGACCAGCCTTCCAGCGCGAGCGTCGTACGGCGCGCCTCCTCCGGCGCGATTCGAAGCTTTCCCCGCAGGAGGACGGCGTGAATCTCACCGAGAACCTGCGGACCGACGACGATCGAACCTCGTTTCGCCAACGCCGCGAGCCAGCGCAAGGCTTCGGCCTGCTTCTCCGGAAATCGGTCGTCCCGGGCATACAGGAACACGTTCGTGTCGACGAACACGCGCGGGTCGACGATCGCGGATCCGGCAGAGAAGGCCGGATCACTCGTCACGATAGCGCTCGTTCCTCGGCGGCGCCTTCCCGTTCTCGTCCAGAACGTGGAGCGGCGGCCCGGCGAGGAACCGCTCCAAAGCCTCCGTCTGGGTCGTCGGATGCCCGATCCGACGTTCGACGGTCTCGCTGATGAACTTCGACAGGCTCTTGCCCTCCGTCGCGGCGGCGATTCGCGCGCGACGGAGCACCGCCTCGTCCATCGTCACGGTCACGTTCTTCATCGGACGGCCTCCAACGGCCTTCGATATCGTGTCCTCGTGTTTTCGTGTCAATTCTTGGCGGCCTTCTCGCCCGGCCGCTTCACGTCGGCCCAGCCGCGGCCGACCATGGCGAGGTGAACCTTGTTCTGGAAGCTTTCGTTCTCGTTGGCCGCCAGCAGGGCCACCTCGTCGGCGATCGCCCGGCACAGGTCCTCGACCCACGGCTCCTCGGACTTCGCGAAGTCGTTGAGCACGTAGGCGTGCACCAGGGCCTTGTCGCCGGGATGGCCGATGCCGAGGCGCACCCGGCGATAGTCGTTGCCGCACTGGGCGGTGATCGAGCGCAGGCCGTTGTGCCCGGCATTCCCGCCGCCGAGCTTCACCCGGATCTTGGCCGCGGCGAGATCGAGCTCGTCGTGCAGGACGATCACGTCCGACAGCGCGATCTTGTAGAAGCGCTGCGCCTCCGAGACCGAGCGGCCGGACTCGTTCATGAAGGTCTGCGGCTTCAGCAGGATCGCGCGCTCGGCCCCGAACGACACCTCGGCCGCCTCCCCCTGGAAGCGGCGCCGGAACGGGCTCGCCCGGTGGACCCGGGCGATCTCGTCCACCGCGAGGAACCCGATGTTGTGACGGTTGCGGGCGTAGGCTTTGCCCGGATTGCCCAGGCCCACGATGAGCCGCATGACGACTGTCTCCGACCTTCCCGAAACGACGATGCCCCGGCCTCGCGGCCGGGGCATCGTCTCGAAGCCGCGCCGCCGCGGGGCGGCGGCGCGGGAGGATCGCGCCCGCGAAGGGCTCAGTCCTCCTTCTTCTCCTCGGTGGCCTCGGCCTCTTCGGCCTCGGCTTCGACCTTCTCGGCCTCGGCTTCCGCCGACTGCGCCTCGGCGATCGCGGCCTCCTCGGCCTCGACCTCGGCGCCGAGCACGGTCGGCGGCACGACGTTGGCGATCGGGTCGGCGGCCTCGCCGGTGTAGGTGACGCCGGCCGGCAGGGTGACGTCGGAGACGTGGATCACGTCGCCGATCTGGCGGCCGGTGAGGTCGATCTCGATCCCGTCGGGGATCTGGTCGGGGGCGACCTCGACGGCCAGGGTGTGCAGCGAGATGTTGAGCGTGCCGCCCTGCTGCTTGATGCCGGGGGCCGCGTCCTCGTTGTGGAAGTGCACCGGCACCTCGACGGTGACGGTCTGGCCGGCGACGACGCGCAGGAAGTCGACGTGCATCGGCACGCCGCTGACCGGGTCGAGCTGGAAGTCGCGCGGGATCGCGCGGGTCTTCTTGCCGCCGGCGTTGATCTCGAACAGCGTGGTCTTGAAGCCGCCGGCGTAGATCAGGGTGCGGGTGCGGATGAGGTCGATGGCGATCGACTGTGGCGGCTGGCCGCCACCGTACACGACGGCGGGAACCTGGCCCTGGCGACGAACGGCCCGGGCGGCCCCCTTGCCGACCCGGTCGCGTGCCACGGCCTCAAGCGTCTTGACTGCGCTCATGGCGTGATCCTTCGATTGATGAATGGTCGGGGAAACGACGAAGGCCGCCCGAGACGGACGGCCGAACCGAAACCCCACGCGCCCGTGCCTCCAAGGGTGTCTGGCGGGCGTGGAGCGCCTATAGCGGGGTTGGGCCCCGATGGCAACGCGGAGGGCGGATCGTCCGGCGGCTCACGGCCCGATCCGGAGCCCGGCCAGCACCCGCGCCCGCACGCCGTCCGGATCGGCGAAGGCCAGGCGCACCGGCAGCACCCGCACCCGCGCGGCGAAGGCTTCGGGCAGGCGGACGTGGTCCTTCTCGGTGGTGGCCAATTCCGCGCCGAGACGGTCGGCCTCCGCTGCGAGCCGCGCGAGGTCGGCGTCGCGGTAGGGATGGTGGTCGGGGAAGCTGCGGGTCGCGGCGATCTCGGCGCCGGCCTCGCGCAGCGACGCGAAGACCTTCTCAGGACGGCCGATGCCGGCGAAGGCCAGCACGCGGCGGCCGGCGACCGCGGCGCCCTCGGGGACCAGCCGGGCGCGAAGGACCGGCAGGCCGCGCGCCAGGGCCTGCGCCGCCACCGCCTCGCCGGCCGCGCCTTCGCCGGCCCTGCCCTCGCCGATCAGCACGAGGCCGCCGACATGCGGCCATTGCCGCGCCAGCGGCGCGCGCAGCGGCCCGGCGGGGAAGGCCAGCCCGTTGCCGGTGCCGACGCCGGCATCGACGACGGCGAGCGCGAGGTCCTTCGCCAGGGTCGGGTTCTGCAGGCCATCGTCCATGACGACGACGTCGGCGCCCGCCGCCACGCAGAGGCGTGCGCCGGCGACGCGGTCGCGGGCGACGACGACCGGCGCGTGGCGGGCGAGCAGCAGCGGCTCGTCGCCGACGTCGCGCCAGCCGTGGCGGGCGGGATCGACGAGGACCGGCCCGGGCAGGCGCCCGCCGTAGCCGCGGCTGAGGAAGGCGGGCGTCCGTCCGAGGTCGCGCAGCAGCGCGGCCAGGGCGATCGCGCTCGGGGTCTTGCCGGCGCCGCCGAGGGTGAAGTTGCCGAGGCACAGGACCGGGCACTCCGCCCGCGCGCCGGGCCGGTCCATGCGGGCGGCGGTGTGGCGGCCGTAGGCGCGCCCGAGCGGCGCCAGCAGACGTGCGGCCGGATGGTCCGGGCCGTCCTGCCAGAAGCGCGGCGGGCGCATCAGCCCTGATGGAAGGCGGCGAGCTTCATCTGGGCGATGAAGGGGTCGAGCACCGCCAGCGTCCGCTCCACCGCGCCCTCGAACGGCACCAGGGCGCGCTGCCCGGCCCGGGTCATCGCGTCGATGCGGTCGGGGGCGGCCATCAGGTCGGCCAGCGTCGCGGCGAGCTCGGCGGCGTCGGCGACCGCGGCGGCGCCCCCTCCGGCATCGAGGGCGCGGTAGACCTCGGTGAAGTTCTCCGTGTGCGGCCCGTGCAGCACGGCGCTGCTCAGGCGCACTGGCTCGATCGGGTTCTGGCCGCCATGCGGCACCAGCGAGCCGCCGAGGAACACCAGCGGGCTCAGGCGGTAGAACAGCCCGAGCTCGCCGATCGTGTCGGCGACGTAGAGGTCGATCGACGGGTGCGGGCGCCCGCCTGCCGAGCGGCGCGCGCTGCGCAGGCCCTGCGCCGTGGCGCAGGCCGCCACCTCGCCGCCGCGATGGGGGTGGCGCGGGGCGACGATGGTCAGGAGCCGCGGGAACCGGCCCTTGAGCGCGGCATGGGCCTCGGCCGCCGCCGCGTCCTCGCCCGGATGGGTGCTCGCCGCGACCCAGACCGGGCGGTCGCCGATCATGTCGCCGAGATAGGCCACCTGCTGCGGATCGGCCGGCTGCACGGCGGCGTCGTACTTGAGGTTCCCCGCCACGCTCACCCGCGGCGCGCCGAGGCGCACGAAGCGCTCGGCGTCGTCCCGCGTCTGCGTCAGGCAGATCGCGATCCGCGCGAGCAGCGCCCGCGCCGTGCGCGGCGCGCGCGCCCAGCCCGCGTACGAGCGTTCCGACATCCGCCCGTTGACGAGCAGCAGCGGGATGGCGCGGGCATGCAGCGCCACCACCGTGTTCGGCCAGATCTCGGATTCGGCCACCAGGGCGAGGTCGGGCTGCCAATGGTCGAGGAAGCGCTCGACCCAACGCGGCGCGTCGAGCGGCATGTACTGGTGCACGGCGCCGGCCGGCAGGCGCGCGCCGATCAGCTCGGCGGCGCTGCGGGTGCCGGTGGTGACCAGCACCGAGAAGCCGCGGGCGATCATGCCCTCGACCAGGCCGACCAGCGAGAGCGATTCGCCGACCGAGGCCCCGTGCATCCAGACCAGCGACCCGACCGGCCGCGCCCGCCCGGGCAGGCCGCGGCGCTCGGGCAGCCGCGTCGGGTCCTCCTTGCCCTGCCGCGCCCGCCACGCCAGCAGGCCGGCGACCGCCGGCTCGCCGAGCCACAGGCCGCCGCGATAGGCCTTGAGGGCCAAGGTGAGGGGCGGCGCCCTCATGCCCGGATCCTCATGCCGGGCTCCTCATGCCGCCTCGGCGCGCGGCGCGGCGGCCCCGAGCCAGTTGTCCCCGACCCGGTCGAGGCGGCCGACGAGGGTGTAGGCGCGGTCGTGGACCCGGTTCATCTCAGCCTCGAGGCGGGCGCGCAGGGCCTCGAACGTCTCCGGGTCGGGATCGCGCGGCACGAAGACCGCCTCGCCGAACACCACCGCGCCGCGGCCGAACGGGAGCCCGAGGCAGGCGCGGTCCCAGCTGCCGAAGCGGATGTGGCGGCTCGTCACCACCGCCACCGGCACGATCGGCCGGCCGGAGAAGCGCGCCAGGGTGAGGATGCCGGCATCGGCCCGGCGCGAGACCTTCGGAACGTCGGCCGAGAAGGCGACGATCTCGCCGTTCTTCAGGGCCCGGATCATCGCGCGCAAGCCCTCGGCGCCGCCCTTGGCCTTGGCGTCCTTGACCATGCGGCCGCGGGCGCCGGAGGCGCGGATCACCCGCACGCCCATCCGCTCCAGGGCGATGGTGTTGATGTTGCCGTCGGGATTCTTCGAGATGATCGTCGCGACCCGGTCCACCGGCCGCCCGGCGAACGACACCATGATGTGCTGGCCGTGCCACATCCCGGCGATGAACGGCGACATCCCGTCGAGCCAGGGATCGGCGCCGGCGGGCTCGACGGTGAAGCGGTTGGTGCGGCGCACGAGCGTGAGGTAGCCGGCCGCGAGCCGTCCCAGGGCGCCCTGCACGGCCGGATGGCGGATGACGCGCTTGCCCAGGCTCATCGTGCCGAAGCCCGGCGCACCCGGCCCCGTGCGGACGGGCCGCGATCGCCGGGCGAGGCCGCGCAATGCTGCGGCACGCGAACGGCGGGAACGGTCGGCGTGGGATTCATGTCTCGCTTTCCGAGGCTCGGCCGGGCTTGCGCGGGGGGCGCGACGGCCGGAGGGCGGCAAGGCGCCGACCGCGCCTGGCGACGGGTCGGGCAGTTCGGACGCGACAGCGGGACGGCACCGTCCTGCGCCGCCCGGTGGCTGTCTAGACCCGTCGCCTCGGCCCGCGCAACCGAGACCGGGCGTCCCGGGGCGGCCAATCGCTGCGCGGCGTGCCCGAAAACACCTCGAAACCGCGCGAAGCGGGTTGTTTGGATCAATTCCAATGTGTAGATTGGAATCGATCTAAATAGGATATCGATCATGGACGCGACCCTCGTCGTCGACCCCCATACCCCGCAACCCCACGACGACGCCCACCGCGCCTTCGTGCTCGCCTACGTCCAGCCGGGGCTCGCCGGGCTGATCGACGGATCGGTCTCGACGCTGGCCCCGATCTTCGCCGCCGCCTTCGCCACGCACAGCAACGGCGCGACCTTCCTCGTCGGGCTCGCGGCCTCGCTCGGGGCCGGGATCAGCATGGGCTTCACCGAGGCGCTCTCGGACGACGGCCGCGTTACCGGGCGCGGGAGCCCGTGGATGCGCGGCCTGGTCTGCGGCGCGATGACGGCGCTCGGCGGGCTCGGCCACACCCTGCCCTACGCGATCCCGAGCCACTGGCCGAACGCCTTCGCGCTCGCGACCGGCCTCGCGGTGCTGGTGGTGGCGATCGAGCTGCTCGCCATCGCCGCGATCCGCACCCGCTACATGGCGACCCCGTTCGGCCGCGCGGTGCTGCAGATCGTGCTCGGCGGCGCGCTGGTGCTGGCGGTGGGGGTGCTGATCGGCAGCGCCTGAGCGCGTCGCCCGATCCGACGGGGCGCCGGCCGCCACCATTTCGTCGCAGGCGATCCGAATCGGGAAACTGGGCGGTTCGGCCGCGCGATACCGAGTCATGTGGTATCTCTACGGACTGACCGTCCTCGCCGGCCTCGCGAACGCGATCCAGCCCGGCCAGAACGCGACCCTCTCGAAGACCTTCGGCCTGCCGGTCACGGCGGCCGTGGTGATCCTCTTCGTCAGCACGGCCTTCATGCTGCTGGGCGGCCTGGCATTCGGCAAGCTCGCCGTGCCGAGCTGGGAGCAGGTCGCCGCGGTGCCCTGGTGGGGCTGGCTCGGCGGCTGCCTCAGCGTCCTGCTGATCCTGGCCCAGCTCTACGCCGCGCCCGCGATCGGCGCCGCGTCGTTCCTCGGCCTCATCGTGACGGTCGGCGTCGTCGCCTCGATCGTGCTCGACAACTACGGCTGGGTCGGGTTCGAGGTCCATCCGGCCAGCCTGTGGCGCGTGCTCGGGGCGGCCCTGATGATCGTCGGCGTCGGGATGGTCGCCTTCACATGAACCCTGATCGTCGCGCGGCATGAACCCTGATCGTCGCGCGGCGTGAGGCTCGGCCGGCGCGCGGCACGCGCCGGCTCGCTTGACGCGGCCGGCCTCAACCGCGATGCGGTCCCCCGTGTCCTTCCGCCTCGCCCACCTCACCGACCCGCATGTCGGCCCCCTGCCGCGGCCGCGCCTGCGCCAGCTCTTCGGCAAGCGCGCGACGGGCTACGCCAACTGGCGCCGCGGGCGCTCGCGCAGCCACGACATGGAGGTGCTCGGCGCGCTCGTCGCCGATCTGAGGCTGCAGGCGCCCGACCACGTCGCCTGCACCGGCGACCTGTGCAACATCGGCCTGCCGAGCGAGTGGGACACCGCGCGCATCTTCCTGGAGGCGCTCGGCACGCCCGAGGCGGTCAGCTTCGTGCCGGGAAACCACGACGCCTACGTGCGCGGCTCCCTCGAGGGCCTGCTCGCGGCCTGCGGTGCCTGGACCGCCGACGACGCCGGCGGCAGCGGCACGTTTCCCTATCTGCGCCGGCGCGGGCCGCTGGCTCTGGTCGGCCTGTCGAGCGCGATCCCGACGGTGCCGTTCGTCGCCACCGGCCGGCTCGGGCCGCGCCAGATCGCGGCGGCCGAATCGCTCCTGCGCACGCTGGCGACCGACCCGTCGCGGCCGGCGCGCGTCGTGATGATCCACCACCCGCCCCATCCCGGCGGCGCGAGCCCGGGCCGCGACCTGCGCGATGCCGCGGCCTTCAGCGCGATGCTCGGCCGCGTCGGCGCCGACCTCGTCCTGCACGGGCACAACCACGTGGCGAGCGTCGCCCACGTGGCGGGGCCGGGCGGGCGGGCGATCCCGGTGGTCGGCGGCGCATCCGCCTCAGCGCGGCCCGGCGCGCAGGCCGGCGGGCACGGGTCGGAGGCCGCCCGGCGGGCAGCCTACATCCTGTACGCGTTCTCGGAGAGCGGGGGGCGCCACGTCGTCTCGGCGGCGCAGCGCGGGATCGGAGCGGGCGGAACCGTGATGGATCTCGGCCCGCTCGCGCTGGGCTGACGTTCGGCTCAGGCGGTGACGGCGAGAAGCCCGGAACGCCGGCGGTCGCCGATGCTGGCCTCGTAGCGTTCGGCCTGGAGGCGCGTGAGGCCGGAAATCAGGGCGGTGGACCCACGATAGACCGTATAGGTGCCGTCCTGGGTAGGCTTGACGCGAATCGTCTCGGACATGGGGACCATCCTGTGCTGCGTTGACCGAATCGTTAGCCGTCGCTCTTCTTCCGCGGTGATTCTCCGATCCTGTAATGATGCCCGACGTTACCGCTTCGGCTTCCGCGCGCAAGGGCGGCGCGGCGCGGATACGTAAGTAATTTTGCATTCGATCGGCATGGAGCACGGGACGACGCGCGGCCGGCGCGCTTCGCACCGTGGCGGCACGCGGGAGGCACGAACGAAAAGCCCGCCGGCTTTCGCCGACGGGCCGGTGGCAGGGGCCACGTTCCCGGGTTCGAGGGTGCTGTCCGGCGTGCGTCCCGCGGCGCTCGGGGCCGCGGGGTCGGGCGCCTAAAACCCTCCCGAAAACCTCTATCCCTGTCGATGGGCGCTCGGCGGATCGTCCTGGTCACCGGCACCGGTGTCGGCGGAATGGACGTGGGTGGGGCTTGCATGCATGGCAGACCTCCTCTTCGTCTCGCTCCGGCGACGGAGCCTCGCATCGGGGGGCCGCGTCGCCATGAGGAGAGGCTAGACCCGCCCGGCCCACGCTGGCAAGGGGCGTTTTCGAGGATTCGCCAGCCGGCTCGCCGGGCCCGGCTCAGGCCCGGGCGGGGCTCCGCGCGGACGGGAGCCCGAGGATCGCGGCGCCGACCAGGCCGGAGAGCAGGGAGCCGGCGAGCACCCCGAGCTTCACCTCCGTCTCGTGGGCGGCATCGGAGAAGGCGAGCGCGCCGATGAACAGGCTCATGGTGAAGCCGATGCCGCACAGCACGGCGACGCCGTAGACCTGGACCCAGCTCGCCCCGCCGGGCCGGCGCGCGAGGCCGAGCGCCACCGCGAGGCGCAGGGCGGCGAACACGCCGGCCTGCTTGCCGAGGAACAGCCCGAACGCGACGCCCAGCGTCACCGGGTCGAGGAAGGCGGTGGGCGACAGGCCGCGCAGCGGCACCCCGGCATTGGCGAAGCCGAACAGCGGCACGATCCCGAAGGCGACGAAAGGCGTGATTGCGTGCTCCAGCCGGTGCAGCGGCGAGGTCGCGTCCTCCGGCCGGCCCGGGCTCACGCGGATCGGGATGGTCAGCGCCAGCAGCACGCCCGCCACCGTGGCGTGGACGCCCGAGCGCAGCACCAGCACCCAGAGCACGAGGCCGAGCAGCAGGTAGGGCGCGAGCGCGACGACGCCGAAGCGGTTCAGGCCGACGAGGAGCGCCAGCACCACGGCCGCGAGCCCGAGCATCGTCGGGTCGAGGCCGCCGGTATAGGCCAGCGCGATGATCAGCACGGCGCCGAGGTCGTCGACGATCGCCACCGCGCCGAGCAGGATCTTGAGCGAGACCGGCGCCCGCCGGCCGAGCAGCGCCAGCACGCCGAGCGCGAAGGCGATGTCGGTCGCCGCCGGGATCGCCCAGCCCCGCGCGGTCCCGGCGCCGGCATTGAAGGCGAGGTAGACCAGGGCCGGCACCACCATCCCGCCGAGCGCCGCGATGCCGGGCAGCGCCCGGTCGGGCCAGGTCCGCAACGCGCCGTCCAGCGCCTCGCGCTTGATCTCGAGGCCGACGAGCAGGAAGAACACCGCCATCAGGCCGTCGTTGATCCAGTGCTGGATGCTCAACGGGCCGAGCGGCGCGTGCAGCGCCTGGGCGTAGGTCCCGGCGAGCCCGGTATTGGCGACGACGAGGGCGCAGGCGGCGGCCGCCATCAGCACGAGGCCGCCGGCCGCCTCGCTCGCGAGCGCGGCGCGGATCGCGGAACGGGGGCGCGGCTTCGTCATGGCGCCGGGGGTGCCCGGGTTTGCGCCCACGGGCAAGCCCTGCCGGTGGCGGTCCGGGCTCGGGACGTCTATGCGGGCACCGATGACGCAAGGACGCGCGATGACCGCCACGACGACACCGGACCACCCGGCCCTGAACCGCAAGGCTGTCGGCGCCGTGGTCCTCGGCAACGCGCTCGAGTTCTACGACTTCACGCTCTACGCCTTCTTCGCCGTGCCGATCGGCGCGGCGTTCTTCCCGTCCGACAACGCCACCGACAGCCTGCTCGCCTCGCTCGCCCTGTTCGGCATCGGCTACGTGATGCGGCCGATCGGCGGCATCGTGATCGGCGCCTTCGCCGACCGGGCCGGGCGCAAGCCCGCCATGCTGATCACCATCGCGCTGATGGCGGTCGGCATGCTGATGCTGGCGCTGGCGCCGTCCTACGCGACGCTCGGCGGCTGGGCGCAGGTGATCGTCATCGTCGGGCGGCTGATCCAGGGGCTGGCGCTCGGCGGCGAGGTCGGCCCCTCCACCGCCTACCTGCTGGAGGCGGCGCCCCCGAGGCACCGCGGCTTCGTGGCGAGCTGGCAGATCGCGAGCCAGGGCTGCGCCGCCCTGTTCGCCGGCATCGTCGCGACGGGGCTCACCATCGTCCTCGGCGAGGCGGCGATGGCGGATTGGGGCTGGCGCGTCATGTTCCTGCTCGGCATCGGCGTCGTGCCGGTCGGCCTCGTGATCCGCAGCCACCTGCCCGAGACCGCGGGCGAGGGCGAGGATCCGGCGGCGGCCGCCTCCACCGGCGCGGTGGTGGTGCGGCTGCTGCGCGAGCACGGGCGCCTGCTGCTCCTGACCTTCGTCGTCATCGCCGCCTCGACCGTCTCGAACGCCATTGGCACCAACATGCCGGTCTACGCGCACGCCACCCTGGGGCTCACCGAGACGGTGTCGACGGCGGTGCCGATCGCCCTCGGCCTCGCCTCGGTGGTGTTCCCGCTGCTGGGCGGCTGGCTCGCCGACCGGTTCGGGCGGCGCCCGGTGCTGGTGTGGCCGCGGGCCGCGATCGTGGTGCTGGCGGTGCCGGCCTTCTGGTGGCTGGCGCAGGCGCCGACCGCGGCCTCGGTCTACGCGGTGACGTTCCTGATGTCGGCGCTGTCCTCGATCAACGCGGCGGCGATCATCGTCGCGATCCCCGAATCGCTGCCGCGGGCGGTGCGCAGCGCCGGGCTCTCGATCGTCTACGCCTTCTCGGTCTCGATCTTCGGCGGCAGCACGAACTACGTCGTCAACAAGCTGATCGCGATCACCGGCGACCGGCTGGCGCCGGCCTACTACCTCGTCGCGTTCAGCGTGCTCGGCACGATCGCCGCCTGGATGATGCACGAGACCCGCGGGCGCGACCTCGACGCCGACACCGAGGCGTGAGGCGCGCCGAACCGACGCCGCGCCGTCAGGGCCTGTCGTGAGATCGCATCGTCCTCACGCGAGCCGGAATCCGCCGCGCGCGACGAGGCTCTAATGCAGGTTCGAGCCGTCCTGCGCGGTGGCGGAGGCCCGGACGAGCTCGCGGCCGACCTCGTGCAGGGCGACCTCGACCGCGGCCAGCGCGCAGGTGCCGCCGCCCTGCATGATCAGCGCGTGCGCGGTGATCAGGTGGTCGGCGACCAGCTCCAAGACCGAGCGCGGCTCGGAATCCGCCACCGGCGACGGCAGGGTGAAGCGGCCGAGCGACCCGGTCGCCGTGCTCTTGGGCGGCGGCGACGCGAGCCGGCTGATGGAGCCGAAGAAGCCGAGGAAGGTCCGCTCGGGCGGCCCGAAGGACGGCACCGCGCCGGCCACGACCCAGGTCGCCCGCCCGTCCGGCGACAGCAGGCGATAGCGCACCGTGAACTCGCTGCGGGCGACGCTCGCCTCGGCGACCACGGTCCGCACGACGGCGAGGTCGTCCGGATGGATGACCTTGCTCCATCCCTGTTGCGATACGTCTTCGATCTGCTGACCGGTCAGAACAGTCCATTCATCACTGAGATAGACCACCTTTCCGGCTGCATCCGTTACGAAGATCATGGCCCAACCTCGGCTATAGCCGAGCTATGGCGCAGGGTCCGGCCTCAGGCAATCGGGCATCGCGGCAAATCATCCGCCGGCCCCCGGCTTCGCGCCTTGCCTTAAAGTCCAATGGACAGCGCGCCCGCGCTCCGAAGCGGGCTCAGGACGTGCGCCCGAGGGCCGCCCGGATCAGCGCGAGCCCGTCCGGGCTCGACCATTCGGCCGGCCCCTTCATCACGCCGATGGTGCAGCCGGCGGGGTCGACCAGCAGGGTCGTCGGCAGGCCGGGCGAGCCGGTGTCGCGCTGCACCGCCGGCAGCACGCGCCCGCCGGGATCGGCGTAGTAGGCCAGCCGCGCGATGCCGTTGTCCCGCATCCAGACCGGCGGCCTGTCGAGGTTGCGCGTGTCGAGGTTGATCGCGACCACCGCGAAATCCTTGCCGCCGAGCGCGGCCTCGAGCCGGTCGAGGGCCGGCATCTCGGCCTTGCACGGCGCGCACCACGTCGCCCACAGGTTCAGGAGGACGAGGCGGCCGCGGAAATCCGAGAGCCGCAGGTCGGCCTCCCCTCCCCCGTCCTTCGCCGCTTTGCCCGGCCCCTTGAACGCGATGTCGGGTGCCGGCCGGGCCTTCTCGGGCGCCTGCATCGCCACGACGTCCCCGCGGGCGGCGGCGTCGACCCGGGCCACCGCGGCGGCCGAGGCGGCACAGGGCGCGGGGGCGTTGCCGGGCCCCGCACCGGTCCCGTATAGGGCGAGGCCGGCGGCCAAGGCGGTGACGAGGCCGGCGCCGATCGCGGCGCCCATCAATCGTCCAGGCATCATCGTTGCGTACCCCAGAGCATTTTCGAGCGCGGCGGATGCCGGCGCGCGTGAAGAGAATGCGACCACACGAGAGGCGGGCGCATTCCCCGTGATCGCGGGATCACGGGGAATGCTCGAGCGCGAGCGGAAGGATCGGGAAGACCATGAGCAACCGGATGTGGGGCGGACGCTTCGCGAGCGGCCCCGCCGAGATCATGGAGGAGATCAACGCCTCCATCGGATTCGACAAGCGCCTCGCCCCCCAGGACATCCGCGGCTCGCTGGCGCATGTCGCGATGCTGGGCGCCCAGGGCATCCTGCCGGCCGACGATGTGGCAGCCATCGAGGGCGGCCTCAAGGCCGTGCAGGCGGAGATCGAGTCCGGCGGCTTCGTGTTCAAGCGCGAGCTCGAGGACATCCACATGTCGGTCGAGAGCCGGCTGACCGAGATCGTCGGCCCGGCCGCCGGGCGCCTGCACACCGCGCGCTCGCGCAACGACCAGGTCGCCACCGACATGAAGCTGTGGGTGCGCGACACCCTCGACAACCTCGACGCGCAGGCCGCCGGGCTGCAGCGGGCGCTGGCGGAGAAGGCGCTGGCCCATGCCGGCACGGTGATGCCGGGCTTCACCCACCTGCAATCGGCCCAGCCGGTCACCTTCGGGCACCATTGCCTCGCCTATGTCGAGATGCTGGCGCGCGACCGCGGCCGTTTTCGCGATGCGCGCGCCCGGCTCAACGAGTGCCCGCTGGGCGCGGCCGCGCTCGCCGGCACCTCGTTCCCGATCGACCGGCACGCCACGGCCGCGGCGCTGGGCTTCGACCGCCCGACGGCGAACTCGCTCGACTCCGTCGCCGACCGCGACTTCGCCCTCGAATCGCTCTCGGCCGCCTCGATCTGCGCGATCCACCTCTCGCGCTTCGCCGAGGAGCTGGTGGTGTGGACCTCGGCGCAGTTCGACTTCGTCAAGCTGTCGGACGGGTACACCACCGGCTCGTCGATCATGCCGCAGAAGCGCAACCCCGACGCGGCGGAGCTGGTGCGGGCCAAGAGCGGGCGCATCGTCGGCGCGCTGATGGGCCTGTTCACGGTGATGAAGGGCCTGCCGCTGGCCTATTCGAAGGACATGCAGGAGGACAAGGAGGGCACCTTCGACGCGCTGCAGGCGCTGTCGCTGTGCCTGGCCGCGATGACCGGCATGGTCCGCGACCTCGAGCCGAACGCGGAGGTCCTCGCTCGGGCCGCGGGCTCCGGCTACAGCACCGCGACCGACCTCGCCGACTGGCTGGTGCGCGAGCTCGGGCTGCCGTTCCGCCAGGCGCACCACGTCACCGGCCGCCTCGTCGGCATGGCCTCGGCCAAGGGCGTCGGGCTGGAGGCGCTGTCGCTGCCCGAGATGCAGGAGGCGGAGCCGCAGATCACGCAAGCGGTCTACGCGGTGCTGGGCGTCGCGAACTCGGTGGCGAGCCGGGTCAGCTTCGGCGGCACCGCCCCGGCCAACGTCCGCGCGCAGGCCGAGGGCTGGCTCGCGCGGCTCGCGGAGCCGGCTGCCTGAAAATGGTGCACAGCAACCGAAAGCCGCCTGGCGCGTTCACGGTCTAGCTAGGTAAGCCCTGCTACAGCGGCGCAAGCGCATCGGAGACCGCGAGCATGCCCGTCGAGAGTTGGACGAAGCCGGAAGAGACCCCGGCACACGCCGCCACCGCCACCGCGATGATCGACGCGGCCCTCGTCGGCTCCGGCCTCGCGCGCGACGCCTACTGGGCCGCCGTGCGCAAGGGCTACAACACGCCCTACAACGATCCCCAGCCCAAGCCGGCCCCCGCGCCGACCGCGCCGCAACCCCCGGTTCGGATCGACCTCGGCGAGGCGCCGGCTCTGCCGGTCGCGGCGATGGCGGCCCAGAACGCTGCCACTGAGATCCACGCCGGCTGACGGCGCCGGGCGGTGCCGATCCGGGCGGCCCGAGACCCCATCTTGCCGAAGCGGCGCGCAGGCTTCATGACTCCCGCGTCCGGTGCCGGTGTCGCGCCGACCGAGCCCTCGGCGCGCCCGGCGCGCCGGCCAGCCGACCGGGAAGTGACGATGCGTTCAGCCCTCTGCCTGCTCCCGCTCGGCGCGCTCGCGCTGACGTGCCTGCTGCCCGCCGGCAGCGCACCGACGGTTGCGCGGCTGCTCGGGATCTCGGCGGCCTCGGCGCAGGACGCGGAGGCGCCGGCCGCCGCCTCCCACCGCCGCCGCCGGGGCGGCCGCGAGCGGACGCCGAAGGAAGCGCCGACGCCGCCCGGCATGCAGCAGGCGACGCCGGTGGCGATCTTCGGCGACTGGAACGTGTTCGCCAGCGGCCAGGGCAAGACCCGCCTGTGCTACGCCATCGCCCAGCCGCAGACCCGCTCGCCGGCGACGCTCAAGCGCGACACCGCCTACCTGTTCGTCACCGTGCGCAAGGGCGAGAACGTCCAGAACGAGATCGCGGTGATGCTCGGCTTCCCGTCCAAGCCCGCGGCCGCACAGGCCAGGCCCGGTGCCGCCGCCGCCCCGAGCGACCCGGCGATCACCCTGGGCAGCGCCCGCTACGGCCTCGTGGTGAAGGACGGCAACGCCTGGCTCCAGAACCCCTCGGAGGAGGCCCGCGTCGTCTCCGAGATGAGCGGCCGGGTGCCCAAGCTCTTGGTCAAGACCATCTCGATGCGCGGCCGGCCGACCAGCGACGAGTACGCGCTGGCCGGCTTCGGCGAGGCGATGAAGCGCACCCGCGAGGAGTGCAAGTAAGGGGGGATCCTCCCTCCCCCCCTGAAGCGGGGAGGGAGAGAAGGGTAGCCCCCCTCAGACCGCGGCCGGCCTGCCCCCGCCCGGTCGGGCGCCCGACACCCGGGTGCGGGCTCGGAACCGCTCGCGGGCGGCGCGGGCGGCCTGCTCGGTGCTGCGGAACACCGTGCCGTCGAGCTCGTCGAAGGCACGGGCCGAGGAGAAGAACCGCACCCCGCCGGGCTCGGGCACGGCGATGCCGGCGGCGATCTCGCCCACCTCGATGATCCGGGTCGGCGGCGGCTCCGCGTGCAGGCGGTTGCGGGCGCGCTGGGTCAGGTGGTCGGCGAACAGGTCGTGCGTCGGGGCGGCCTGCGCGGCCGGATGAAGCTGTGGCATGACGGATGTCTCCCGGGGCCGGTCGCGATGCCGGCGGTGCTGGGCGGTCGGATCGTCTGTCGGCGCGCGAACGTCAGCCGCGACAGCAACCACGAGGCCGGCGCATACGCGCGCCGTGCACGGGGAGAGCGGGGGTCGAGGGGTATCGGATCACGGTAGGAGTCCTCTTGACGTTGAAGGACCGCAGGACGGCGTCGTCCGGCAGTGCTTTAGCGTTTGATGACGCGGCGCAAGCGATGCTCCTCAAATCACCGCGGTCGGCGATGCTTGGCATCGCCCGACCTCGCTAAGATGGAGATTTGCCGGCGCGGCGTCAAAGGAAGCCGTTCCCGTTTTTTTGCAGTTTTCGGGCACAAACCCGCGCCGCCGTCCCGGGCGGCAGCCCGATCCTGCCTCAGCCCTGCGCGCCGATCGCCGCCAGGCTCGCGGCGAGGTCGCGGTGGTCGCGATAGACCCGCGCGGCCCCGGCCGCGAGCAGGTCGGCCCCGTCGCGGTCGTGGCCCCAATGGCCGCCGCCGGTGAAGCCGAGCACCCGCATCCCGGCCGCCCGCGCGGCGGTGACGCCGGGCACGCTGTCCTCGATCACCAGGCAGGCGTCGGGCGAGACCCCCATCCGGGCGGCGGCGTGCAGGAACAGGTCGGGAAACGGCTTGCCGCGGGCGACCTCGACCGCCGAGTAGATCCGCCCGTCGAACAGCGGCAGCAGGCCGGTGAGGCCGAGCGAGTGGCGCAGCCGCACGGGATCGCTGCTCGAGGCGACGCAGGTCGGCAGCGAGAGGGCGGCCACCGCCTCGGCGATCCCGGCCATGGCGCGCAGCTCCGCGTCGAAGATCGCCAGGGTCTCGGCCTTCACCGCCGCGACGAACCCCTCGGGCGCCGTGACGCCGTAGTCGCGCGCGACGTGGCCCATGATCGAGGCCATGGAGGTGCCGGCGAAGCGCGCCCGCACGGTCTCGACGTCGATCGCGACGCCGATGCGGTTGAGCCCGGCGGTGAGGCAGGCGAGGCTCAGGGGCTCGCTGTCCACCAGAACGCCGTCGCAATCGAAGATGACGAGGGCCGGCGGCACCGGGGCCTGTACGCGGATAGTCACGGGTGGTCGGTTCCTGTCGCCGGGGCCGCCCCTGTGGCACGGCGGGCGCGGGCGCGGCAACCGCTTGCGCGGCGGGGGCGGGGCTCGTACGCCCTCCGGACCGGCCGACGCGCGTGCTCCCGAGACCCGACGATGTTCCGTTTCCTCCTGCGCCTCCTCGGCTTCGTGCTGCTGGCCGGCGGCTTCGTGGCTCTGGTCTACGACGGCGCCCGCTCGGTCGCCAACAACGGCCTGCGGATCACGCCGCTGAGCGAATTGCTGTTCACGCTGTTCAAGGACAAGGCGAGCGCGCTCCAGGCCACGGTCGAGGGCGTGGCGCCGTGGCTGTGGAACCTCGCGGTGCTGCCGCTCACCCTGGCGCCGGCCTCGCTGCTCGGCCTCGGCCTCGGCGCGGTGCTGCTCTGGCTCGGGCAGCCGGCGCGCGAGCCGATCGGGTTCCTCACGCGCTCCTGAGGCGACCGGCCGCTTCATCAACCGGGCGGGCGACCCCATATACGGGTTTGACGCGAACCCGCCGCCCGAAGGATGCCCGATGCTGCAGATGTTCCGCAAGAAGGCCGAGATGCCGAGCCCGGCCGACGCGCTGCCCGGCCGCCCCGATCCGCTGCCGACCGCCGAGACCCACTTCGTCAACGGCAACCCGCTCAAGGGCCCGTACCCGCCGGGCACCGAGACGATCGGCCTCGGCTTCGGCTGCTTCTGGGGCGCGGAGCGCAAGTTCTGGCAGCTGCCCGCGGGCGTGTTCGTCACGGCGGTGGGCTACCAGGGCGGGTACACCCCGAACCCGACCTACGAGGAGGTCTGCTCCGGCCGCACCGGGCACAACGAGGTCGTGCTGGTCGCCTTCGATCCGGCGGTGCTGCCGCTCGAATCCGTGCTCAAGACCTTCTTCGAGAGCCACGACCCGACGCAAGGGTACCGCCAGGGCAACGACGTCGGCACGCAGTACCGGTCCGGCATCTACCTCACCGATCCCGCGCAGGAGGCGACGGCCAAGGCCGTGCGCTCGGCCTACGCCGCCGCGCTGAAGGCCCGCGGCTTCCCGGACGTCACCACCGAGATCGTCTCCGGCCAGACCTTCTATTTCGCCGAGGCCTACCACCAGCAGTACCTGGCCAAGAACCCGGCCGGCTATTGCGGCCTCGGCGGCACGGGCGTCGCCTGCCCGATCGGGACCGGCGTGGCGGCCTAGCCTCCCGCAAACGCTAGCGGCCGAACGCGGACCGCGCATCGCGTTCGGCTTCGGTCGCCGCCGACCCCGCCTCGCAGGGCCGCGGCCGCGAGGCGGGCGCTCCGCCAAGCCGGCGTCCTCGGGCGACGAAGCCTTGCGTTGACGATGCCGCGCGGACCTTCGCCCGACGGCCGGGCTCCCCGATCGAGGACGACCGCTCCGGCGTTCGATCGGACCTATCGGGCTCGATGTGCGTCTCTGGTCGGATCCGGTTCGCCTTCCTGCCTGCCTCGACGATCCCGCCTCAGGCGTCTTGCGCCGATCCACGGCGAATCCTGCCGATCGTCGAGCCTCCGCGGGGCACCCGTCGCGTCGCCGGCCGGCCTTTAACCAAGCCCTTCGAAGCGGCTTGTCGAGACTCGGACCGCCTGCAATCGTCGCCGCGCCCTGCATCCGAGGGCGAACGTGATCGATGCCGTCATGCGCCGCCTCCACTGCATCGATTCGATCCGCGGCTTAGCCGCCTTGGCGGTGATCTACGCCCATACCGTCGAATTCGGTCTCAGGGCTCAGCTCGGGCCGTCTCCGCTGGAGCGAGACCTGCTCGGGCACCTGACCGCGTATCTCGACGTCGGCAAGATCGCGGTCACGCTGTTCTTCGCCGTCTCCGGCTTCGTCGTCCCGTTCTCGCTCTTCAAGCCGAGCCGCCGACCGGTCCTGGCCTTCGCCGTCTCGCGGTTCTTCCGCCTCTATCCCGCCTACTGGCTCTCGATCCCGTGC
This sequence comes from Methylobacterium sp. J-059, assembly GCF_022829485.1. NCBI lineage: Bacteria > Pseudomonadati > Pseudomonadota > Alphaproteobacteria > Hyphomicrobiales > Methylobacteriaceae > Methylobacterium > Methylobacterium sp. J-059. Next base: position 87,366 of record NZ_JAKSYA010000167.1, on the reverse strand, counting down.
GGCCTGCTCGTCCTGTTCGTGTGGGCCGGCCGCGACGTGCCGAACCTGCTCGTGCCGGCCAACATGACCATGCTGCAGCAGTTCCTCGGCGTGGAGAACATCATCGGCCTGTATTGGACGCTCCAGATCGAGCTGATCTTCTACGCCATCTGCGTGGGCCTGTTCGTCATCGGTCGCCTCGACGACCGCATGGGTGCCGTGGTCTGCGCGCTCTCGCTCATCGCGGCCGCCGTCGTCCTGGCCGGCCTGCGCTTCCATCTGGAACGCAAGTTCCCCGTGGCGGTGCCGCTCTCGCTCGCCGTGATGTTCTGGGGCCTGTGCCTGCGCTACCATGTCTTCGAGCAGCGGGCGGGCTGGGGCTCCGCATCGGCCCTGGTGACGGCGGCGCTGATCCTCGCCGTGCCACTGGTGTCCGTGCTCGCCTACAATCGCGACATGGGTTTTCACGAGAGCTGGGTGAAGTACGTCATCACCTACTGGCTGGCGATGGCGCTCTTCGCGCTCCTCGCCGTGAAGGTCAGGATCGAAGGACGGGTCTTCGTCGGCCTCGGTGCGATCAGCTATTCGATCTACCTGTTCGGGCCCGTGGTCCAGGTCGTGCTCGAGCACGCGCTGGCGGGATACGAGCCGGTCGTCCCGGTCCACGTCTTCGCCGCGGCGACCGCGCTCGTGACCGTCGGCGTCGCGACGCTGATGTATCGATGGATCGAGAGGCCGGCGATCGCGCTGGGCCGCCACGTCGTGCACCGGTTCGGCGACCGACCCCGCCTCGGGGAATCGGCGGTCGCCGTTGCGGCCGCCCCGAACCGTCGGCTTGCCGGCTAGCACCCTTTTTGCGATCCTCGTATCGCGGAACGAGCACCGGCTCATGGCGTGGTCGCATTGTCGTCACGCGAGGCGGTATCCGCCACGCTCGACCCTGCTTCAGGACGTCCGCTCCACCGCGATCGCCGTCGCCTCGCCGCCGCCGATGCAGAGCGCCGCGATGCCGCGACGGCCTCCGGTGCGGGCGAGCGCAGCCAGCAGCGTCACCACGATGCGGGCGCCCGAGGCGCCGATCGGGTGGCCGAGGGCGCAGGCGCCGCCGTGGACGTTGACGCGGTCGGGCTGCAGGTCGAGGTCGCGCATCGCGGCCATGGCCACCACCGCGAAGGCCTCGTTGATCTCGTAGAGGTCGACGTCGCCGGCCCGCCAGCCGACCTTGTCGAGCAGCTTGCCGATCGCGCCGATCGGCGCGGTCGAGAACCAGGCCGGCGCCGCGGCGTGGCTCGCGTGCCCGCGGACGATGCCCAGCGGCGCGACGCCGCCGCGCTCGGCCTGCGACCGGCGCATCAGCACCAGGGCCGCTGCCCCGTCCGAGATCGACGAGGCGTTGGCCGCCGTCACCGTGCCGTCGGGCCGGAAGGCGGGCTTGAGGGTCGGGATCTTCTCGGGCCGGGCCCGGCGTGGGCCCTCGTCGGTCGCGGCCCCGCCGACGGGGACGATCTCGTCAGCGAAGGCGCCCTCCGCCGTCGCGCGGGTGGCGCGGGCCAGCGATTCGAGTGCGTAGGCGTCCTGCGCCTCCCGCGTGAACTGGTAGGCTTGCGCAGTGTCCTCGGCGAAGGTGCCCATCAGGCGGCCGCGATCGTAGGCGTCCTCCAGCCCGTCCAGGAACATGTGGTCGAGCATGCGCCCGTGGCCGAGGCGCTGGCCGCCCCGCGCCTTGTCGAGGAGGTAGGGCGCGTTCGACATCGATTCCATGCCGCCCGCCACCACGGTCCCGGCCGAGCCCGCCGCGATCATGTCGTGGCCGAGCATCAGCGCCTTCATGCCCGAGCCGCAGACCTTGTTCAGGGTCGCGCACGGGGTCGCCTCGGACAGGCCGGCCCCGAGCGCCGCCTGGCGCGCCGGCGCCTGGCCGAGGCCCGCCGGCAGGACGCAGCCCATCACCACCTCGGACACGCCGTCGGCGGGAAGCCCGGCCCGCGCCACCGCCGCGCGGATCGCCGCGGCGCCGAGCTCCGGGGCCGCCACGCGCGCCAGCTCCCCCTGGAACGCGCCCATCGGCGTGCGCGCCGCCCCCGCGATCACGATCGGATCGGACATCGTCGCCTCCCGTGCCGGCCTTCGCCTGATGCGGCCATTCCAGTCCGGCGGCGGTGGGATGTCCAGCCTGGGTGGTGCAGCGGGCTTGCGCTGCCCACCGCGCCGGCCGTCATGCGTCCGCGTCGCTGCCGGAAACAACGCAGGCCCCCTCTCCCGTGCGGGAGAGGGGGCGGGTCGGCGCCTCGAACGATCTGTCCGGGTCGCCGCAGCGAAGGATGGGAAAACGAAAAGGCCGGCTCCCTTCCGGGAACCGGCCTCGCGATCCGCGACGGGCGGAGCGATTCAGCGGGCGGGGCCGCCCGAGGTGGCGCCGGCGTTGGGGGCCATCTTGTTGGTCTGGTCGGCGTTGCCGCCCTTGGCGGAGTCGACGGCACCGGCGCCGGGGGTCGCGCCCATCGCGCCGGCCGGGCGGGTGGCGGTGCTGCCGGTGGTCATCGCGCCGCCGGCGCCGGGTGCCGTGTCGCGCGGGCCGCTGGTGGTCTGGCCGGCCTGGGGCACGGCGCGCGAGGGCTGGCCGACGTTGCCGGCATCCTGGGCGAGGGCGGGGCCGGCGATCAGGGCGCCGACGAGGGCGAGGGATGCGAGGCGCATGGAGATCCGTTTCGATGGCGTGCGATGGGACCGAGCAACGGGCGGCGGGCGCTTCCGTTCCGGTTCCACCGGCCGACGCCCCGCATCGCATCCGGATCATCCCCGCGGGATCCTGGATTCGGGCCCGGCTCGAGCCCCGCGCGGGCGTGCCGAAGACCGGTTTCGCGCCGATCCGCCGCGACGAGATCAGGCGTCGAGGCCGCCCCCCTCCAGGAAATGCTCGAGCCAGTGGATGTCGTAGGCGCCGTTCTGGACGTCGGGGTTGCGCACCAGGGTGCGGAACAGCGGCAGCGTGGTGTCGACGCCGTCGATGACGAACTCGTCGAGCGCCCGGCGCAGGCGCATCAGGCACTCGTTGCGGGTGCGGCCGTGGACGATGAGCTTGCCGATCAGCGAATCGTAGTGCGGCGGCACGCGGTAGCCCTGGAAGGCGGCCGAGTCGACGCGCACGCCGAGGCCGCCGGGCGGGTGGTAGTAGGTGATGAGGCCGGGCGAGGGCCGGAAGGTCGCCGGGTGCTCGGCGTTGATGCGACACTCGATGGCGTGCCCCTCGACCTTAATGTCGCCCTGCGCCACCGACAGGGCGCCGCCGGCCGCGACCCGGATCTGCTCGATCACGAGGTCGATGCCGGTGATCATCTCGGTGACGGGATGCTCCACCTGGATCCGCGTGTTCATCTCGATGAAGTAGAACCGCCCGTCCTCGTACAGGAACTCGACGGTGCCGGCGCCGAGGTAGCCGAGCTTGCGCATCGCGTCGGCGCAGATCTCGCCGATCTCGGCCCGCATCGCCTCGTTGAGCGCGGGCGAGCCGCCCTCCTCCCAGACCTTCTGGTGCCGGCGCTGGAGCGAGCAGTCGCGCTCGGCCAGGTGCACCGCGCCGCCGCGGCCGTCGCCCAGCACCTGCACCTCGATGTGGCGCGGGTTGGTGAGGTACTTCTCCAGGTAGACCGCGTCGTCGCCGAACGCCGCCTTGGCCTCGGAGCGGGCCATGCCGAGCGCTTGGCTCAGCTCGGCTTCCGAGCGCGCCACCTTCATGCCGCGCCCGCCGCCGCCGGCCGCCGCCTTGACCAGCACCGGGTAGCCGATCTCGGCGGCGACGCGCTTGGCCTCCTCCGGGTCCTCGATGCCGCCGTCGGAGCCGGGCACGCACGGGATGCCGAGCTTGAGCGCGGTGCGCTTGGCCTCGATCTTGTCGCCCATGATCCGGATGTGCTCGGCCTTGGGGCCGATGAAGCCGATCTCGTGGTGGGCCAGCACCTCGGCGAAGCGTGCGTTCTCCGAGAGGAAGCCGTAGCCGGGATGGACCGCGTCGGCGCCGGTGATCTCGCAGGCGGCGATGATCGAGGGGATGTTGAGGTAGCTGTCGCGGGCGGCCGGCGGGCCGATGCAGACGCTCTCGTCGGCGAGCCGCACGTGCATCGCGTCGGCGTCGGCCGTCGAGTGCACCGCCACGGTCTTGATGCCGAGCTCCTTCGACGCCCGGAGGATGCGAAGCGCGATCTCGCCGCGGTTGGCGATCAGGATCTTGTCGAACATGGCAGGGGCGCTTTCGAGCGGAGGGTGCGCGGTTCGGGTGGGGACAGGCGCGCCCGACTACTCGATGACGATCAGGGCTTCGCCGTACTCGACCGGCTGCCCGTCCTCGACGAAGATCGCGGCCACCGTGCCGGCGCGGGGCGCGACGATCTCGTTGAAGGTCTTCATCGCCTCGATCAGCAGCAGCTTGTCGCCGACCTCGACCCGGGAGCCGACCTCGACGAAGGCCTTCGCCTCGGGCGAGGGGCGCAGGTAGGCCGTGCCGACCATCGGCGACGGCACGGCGCCGGGATGGGTCTTGCCGCGCTCGGGGGCGGCGCCGGGGCCGGGGCTCGGCACGGGCGCGAGCGCCGCCGGGGCCGCCATCGCGGCGGGCGCGGCCACCTGGACGCTCACGGGCTCGATCCGGCGGACGACGCGGATGCGCAGATCCCCCTTCTCGACCTCGATCTCGGACAGGCCGGTCTCGGTGACGAGGTTGGCGAGTTCGCGCACGAGATCGGCATCGATGGGGTCGTGCTTGGACATCGGGCCTGTCTTCTGGGGGCTTGACCTGGGATTGGGGTGACCGCCGCGGCGGCGCCGATCCGCCGGCGCGGCCGCGCGACCGGGGCCCGGATCCCGCGAAGGCGCCGGTCTTAGACGACCGGGCGCGTTCGCGACACCCTTTCTCGCCTCAGCAGGAGGCGTGGCCGCACTGGCGGACGTCGGCGATGGTCTTGCGGATCGGGTCGACGCCGACGGCGCCGGGGATGATCTCGTCGCCGATGATGAAGGCGGGCGTGCCGGACAGGCCGAGCTTGTCGCCGAGGCCGCGGTTCTCGGTGAGCGCCGCCTTCACCTCGGGGCCCTGGGCGTCCTTCTGCAGCCGGGCCACGTCGAGCCCCATCGCCTTGGCGACGTCGAGGGCCTTGGCGCCGTTCGCCCGGCCCTTGGATTCGAGCAGCTTCTGGTGGAACTCGAACAGCTTGTCGCCCTTGAGCTGCTGCTTGGCGGCGAGCGCGATCTGGCTGGCCTCGAGCGATTCCGGGCCGAGCACCGGGAAATCCTTGATCACCACGCGCAGCTTCGGATCGGCCTTGATCAGCGCCTGCACGTCGCCGAGCGCCTTGCGGCAATAGCCGCAATTGTAGTCGAAGAACTCGATCATCGTGACGTCGCCCGCCGGGTTGCCGGCGACGACGTCGTGCGGGCTGTCGAGCAACGCCTTCTGCGATTCCTTGAGCGCGGCGGCCTGGGCCAGGCGCTGGGTCTCGGCCTGGCGCTTCTCGCCCTCGGCGATCGCCTCCTGCAGCACGTCGGGGTTCTTGATCAGGTAGTCCTTGACGATCGCCTCGATCCCGGCGCGCTGCGCATCGGTGAAGGGCGCGGCCGGCGCGGTCTGCGCCCGGGCCGGGAGGCCGAGGGGCATGGCCAAGGGAACGGCCAAGGGGACGGCGAGCAGCAGCGCGCGGCGGGAGGCCGAGAGGAAACGGGAGAGAGGCATACGTCCTCGCTGGGCGGGCGCGGCGGGCGGGCCGGACCGGGGTCTGGCCGGTCCGCTATCGGCCGGGTTAGGCGTTTTCACGGCGGCGGGTCAAATCCCGTCGTGCCCGATCGAAGTTTCTCCCGCGAGGCGTCACGCCGATGATCAATCCCATCCGGGCCTTCCGGCTCCGCCCGCGCCTGCTCGCGGCGTTCGGCATCATGGCCGCGGGCGCGCTGCTGATGCCGGGCGACGACCTCGTCACCCGCCTGCTCGCCGGCTGGTGCGCCGGGATCGTGGCCTACGCGGTGCTGATCGTCCACCAATCCACCGGGCAGTCGCGCGACGCCCTGCGCCTGCAGGCGTCGCGCCTCGACGACAGCGCGGCCCTGGTGACGGTGTTCACGCTGCTCGCGGCCGCGGCGAGCTTCGCCGCCGTCGGCGTGCTGGTGCTCGGCGGCAAGGCGAGCGGCGCCGGCAAGGTCTTCGACCTGACGCTCGCCGGGGCGACCGTGCTGTGCACCTGGGCCTTCGTGCAGCTCGTCTTCACGATCCACTACGCCCACGTCTACTACGGCGACGACGCGCCCGGCGAGAGCCGCGGCGGCCTCGACTTCCACGGCGACGACGCCCCCGACTTCTGGGACTTCCTGTACTTCACCGTCACCATCGGCGCGGCGGCGGCCACCTCGGACACCAACATCACCAGCAAGCGCATGCGCCGGATCGCCACCGTGCAGACGGTCTACGCCTACCTGTTCAACACCGGCGTGCTGGCGCTCGCCGTCAACATGGCGGCGGGGTTCGTCGGGCATTGAGGGGGGTTGCGCAGCATCGCCGACCCGTCCGAGGGCTGACCCGCGGCCGCCGCCCGGGTACAAGCATCCGATGATCCCCATCTCCCGCCGTGCCGCCGCCGTCGCGCCCTTCCTCGCCATGGACGTGATGGCCGCCGCCGCCGGGAAGGCGCGCGCCGGCGAGGACGTGGTGCGGATGGAGGTCGGGCAGCCCTCGGCGCCGGCGCCGCGGGCGGTGATCGCCGCCGCGCAGCGCGCGCTCGAGGGCGGCCGCGTGCCCTACACCGAGGCCCTGGGGATGCCGGAGCTGCGCGCGCGCATCGCGCGGGACTACCGCGAGCGTTACGGCGTCGCGGTGGCGCCGGAGCGGGTCGTGGTCACCACCGGCTCGTCGGCCGGCTTCATCCTGGCGTTCCTGAGCCTGTTCGACGCCGGCGCCCGCGTCGGCGTGCCCCAGCCGGGCTACCCGGCCTATCACAACATCCTCGCGGCCCTCGATCTGGTGCCGGTGCCGATGCGGCTCCGCGCGGCCGACCGCTACGCCCCCACCGCCGCGCTGCTGCGGGAGACCCATGCCGCGCACGCCCTCTCGGGCGTTCTGGTGATGAGCCCGGCCAACCCCTCGGGCACGGTGATCGGCGAGGCGGCGCTGGCGGAGCTGTGCGCGGCGGCGCGGGCGCTCGGCCTGCCCTTCGTCTCCGACGAGATCTACCACGGGCTCGGCTACGGCGTGCCGACGACGACCGCCCTCCGGTTCGACCCGGACGCGATCGTGATCAACTCGTTCTCGAAGTACCACTGCATGACCGGCTGGCGCGTCGGCTGGATGGTGGTGCCCGACGCCCTCGTGCGCCCGATCGAGCGGCTGGCCCAGCACCTCTACATCTCGGCGCCCACCCTCTCGCAGGTCGGCGCGCTCGCCGCCTTCGACGCCACCGAGGAACTCGACGCGGTGCGCGACGGCTACGCCCGCAACCGCGCGATCCTGCTCGACGCGTTCCCGGGCCTCGGCCTCGGGCGGACGCATCCGGTCGACGGCGCGTTCTACCTCTATGCGGACGTGGCCCGCCTCACCAACGACGCCTCCGCCTTCTGCCGGCGGATGCTCGACGAGGCCGGCGTGGCGGCCACCCCCGGCCTCGACTTCGACCGGGAGGCCGGCCACCACCACGTCCGGTTCTCGTTCGCCGGCTCGGAGGCCGAGTGCCGGGAGGCGGTGCGGCGCCTGCGAACCTGGCTGGCGTGAGCGCGGCGCGGACGCCCCGGTCAGGCCGCCAGGACGGCGGCGTCCGCGACCGAGGCGGCGGCCAGCGCCGTCGCGGTCGCCGCCTCGAAGGCCTGGAAGGCGGCGGTCGCAGCGGTCCAGTCCTGCGCCTTCACCCCGGCGCAGAGGGCAGCCGCGCGGGCGGCGGCATCGGCGACGCCGGCGCGGACGCCGGCGGGCAGGATCGGATCGACGGTGATCGTCATCATGCCGGTATGCGGCACCGCGCCGATCAGCACCGAGGCGAGGCGGCGCTTCCAGGCGGCGCAGTCGGCCGGCAGGCGGGCGAGGGCGAGGGTGAGCGGGTCGCCGTCCATGCGGTCGAGCAGGGTGCGGCTCATCGCTTCGAGCGCCTCGAGCTGGCCGATCGCGTCCTGGATCTCGCCGCGGGACTTCTCGGTGCCGGCGGCGATCCGGCCGACATTGGTCGCGATCTCGCCGGTGGCGAGGATCTGCTGCTCCATCACCTCGGCCATCGCTCGCATCTCCGAGGCGGCCTCGGCGACCGCCGCGCTCTCCGCCTCGACGCGGGCGTTGGCGCGGTCCATCACCTCGGAACCCGCTGCGACCGCGGCGCGGCTGTGGCCGACCGCGGCGTGCATCGCCGACAGCTCGGTCTGGAGCGCGGAGAGCCGCGCGCGGATCTCGTCGGTGGCGCGGGCGGTCTGGCCCGACAGCGCCTTCACCTCGCCGGCGACGACGGCGAAGCCCCGCCCCGCCTCGCCGGCGCGCGCCGCCTCGATGGTGGCGTTGAGCGCCAGCAGGTTGGTCTGGGCCGAGATCGAGGCGATCGCGGTCGCCATCTCCTCGATCCGCCGCGCGGCCGCCGCGAAGCCTTCGAGGCGCCCGCCGATCTCGGACGTGCCGACCTGGATCTCCTGCATCCGCTCGCCGGCCTGGCGCATGTCGGCCGCGCAGACCACGATGCCCTCGCGCGCGCGCTCGGCCGTCTCGGCCGAGGTCTGCGAGCGGGCGGCGATCTCGCTGGTCGAGGCGGCGAGTTCCTCGCTCGCCGCCGCGATCAGCCGGGCCTGGTCGGCGACCTGGGCGGAATCGTGGGTGAGCCAGCCGATCGAGGTCCCGGCCGAGGAGGCCGCGGCCGACAGGCGCCCGGGCAGCCGCAACGTCTCGGGGTCGGCCGGCGGCGCGACCGGCGCGGGGGTCTCGTCGGCGACGCGGTCGAGGACGGCGGGGGCAACGCTGGCGGGAGCGACTACCGAAAGGGCCGGCCTTTCAGTCCTGGCTTTGCGGAAGTAGCTCAACATCGATTGTGTCCCCTGCCGTAAAGCTTCAACCTAAGATGGAATAGGTCAATAAGGGGTTTAGACCGGGCGCGTTTGCTCGGAGAGCGACCGACATTCGGCTGTTCCCGGGACCTCGACCCGTTGCCGTGGGCCGTGGGGACCGCCCGGCGCGACCGGCGGCGGCGGACGCAGGAACGGCGCTCCACCCAGCCGCCCGCGGCCGATTGGTGTCCATTCCGAAAAAAATTCGGCTCACGACACGGGGTGTCGTGAGCCGGATCCGGTTCAGCCCGTCTCGCGCAGGCTCATTCGCCGGTGAGCGCCGCCTTGGTGCGCGACCACCAGCCGGCCCGCTTCGGCCGGTCGGGATCGGACGGCTCGCTGAGCACCACCGCCACCGGCTCCGGAGCCCGTGCGGGGGCTGCGGGCGCGGGCTCCTCGGCGGCGGCCGGCTCGGCGGAAGGCTGCGCCGGGGCTTCGGCGGGCGCCGCCTCCACCGGGCTCGAGACCGGCAGCTCGACCGCGGTCTCGACGGGCGGCACGGCCGCGGCGATCGCCTCGGCGACGGCCTCGGCGCTCACCGGCTGCTCCGGCTGCAGCTCGGTGATCGGATCGCCGGCCTCGTCGGGCGACGCGTCGGCTTCGAACGCGGCGCCTTCGGACAGGGGGGACTCGGACAGCGTGGCCTCGCCGCCGTCCCGGCCGCGGCCCTCGGCGCGGCCGCGGCCGCCCCGACGTCCCCGGCGCCGGCGGCGGCCGCCGGCATCCTCCTCGCCGTCGGCCGGCGCCGCGGACTCGCGGGCCTGCGCTTCGGCGGGCTCGGCCTCGCCGCCCTCCGTGGCCTCGCCTTCGTTGATATCGCCCAGGATGGCGTCGCCCTCGGCGTCCTCGTCGCCCGCCTCGGCGCCGGCCTGCGCGCCGCGCTCGGCCTCGCCGCCCTCGGGCCGGCCGCCGCGCTTGCGCCGGCGACGCCGGCGGCGGCGCTGGCCGTCGCCCTCGTCCGACTTCTCCGAGCGCTCGGCACCGGCCTCGCGCGCATCCTCGGCCTCGTCGTCCGCATCGGCCTCGCCGAGGGCGTCCTGCGCGAGCGCCTCCTCGGCGGTCTCGTCCTCGGCCTCCTCGAAGCCGTCGTCCTCCTCGATCTCGGAGATCGGCGAGATCGCCACGGCGCGGATCCCGGTGACCGGGCCCTCGGCGCGCTGGGCCGGCTCGCCGCGATCGAGCTGGTAGGCGGTGGTGGCGCCGAGCCGCTCGTCGGCGGCGATCGTCACGCTGACGCCGAAGCGCATCTCGAGCTCGTGCAGGTGCCCGCGCTTCTGGTTGAGGATGTAGAGCGCCACCTCGGTGCGGGTGCGCAGGATCAGGTTGTGGCTCGACGCCTTGAGCAGCGCCTCCTCGATCGCCCGCAGGATGTGCAGCGCGACCGACGCGGTGGCGCGCACGAAGCCCGATCCGCCGCAATGCACGCACGGGATCGAGGAGGATTCGAGCACGCCGGTGCGGATGCGCTGGCGGCTCATCTCCATCAGGCCGAAGGGCGAGATCCGCCCGACCTGGATGCGGGCGCGGTCGTTCTTCAGGCAGTCGTTGAGCTTCTTTTCGACCGCGCGGTTGTTGCGCTTCTCCTCCATGTCGATGAAGTCGATCACCACCAGGCCGGCGAGGTCGCGCAGGCGCAGCTGGCGGGCGACCTCCTCGGCCGCCTCCATGTTGGTGCGCAGCGCGGTGTCCTCGATGTCGTGCTCGCGGGTCGAGCGCCCGGAATTCACGTCGATCGAGACCAGGGCCTCGGTCGGGTTGATCACGAGGTAGCCGCCGGACTTCAGCGTCACGTGGGTCGAGAACATTGCGTCGAGCTGCTGCTCGACGCCATGCTTGGCGAAGATCGGCGTCGGGTCGCGATAGGGCTTCACCACCTTCGCCTGCTGCGGCATCAGCATCCGCATGAAGTCGCGCGCTTCCGCGTAGGCCGCCTCGCCCGAGACCAGGACCTCGTCGAGGTCCTTGTTGTAGAGGTCGCGGATCGCCCGCTTGATCAGCGAGCCCTCCTCGTAGACCAGCGCCGGCGCGGTCGAGGACAGGGTCAGCTCGCGCACGCTCTCCCACAGCCGCATCAGGTATTCGAAGTCGCGCTTGATCTCCGGCATGGTGCGCGAGGCGCCCGCCGTGCGCAGGATCACGCCCATGCCGTCGGGCACCTCCAGCGCCTGGGCGGTCTCCTTGAGGCGCTTGCGGTCGGCGGCCGAGGTGATCTTGCGGGAGATCCCGCCGCCGCGGCCGGTGTTCGGCATCAGCACCGAGTAGCGGCCGGCGAGCGACAGGTAGGTGGTGAGCGCCGCGCCCTTGGTGCCGCGCTCTTCCTTGACGACCTGCACCAGGATGATCTGGCGGCGCTTGATCACCTCCTGGATCTTGTAGTGGCGGCGGTGGCTGCGCGGGCGCTCGGGCAGCTCGCCGAGCGCGTCGCCGTTGCCGCCGACCTGCGAGATCTTCGGCTCGGCGTCGGGATCCTCGTCACCCTCGTCCTCGTCGGACTCCTCGTCGTCGCCGTCCTCGTCCTCGTCGTCCGAATCCTCGTCCTCGTCCTCGTCGTCGGATTCGTCCTCGTCGGACTCATCCTCGGACGCCGCCGGCGCCTCGGCGACGGTGAGGCTCTCGGCCACGGCGACGATCGCCTCGGGGCGCGGCGCCGCGTCGGCGGCCTCGGGAGCGGCCGCATCGCGGGGCGCGTCGGCCTCGGGCGCGTGGGCCTCCGCCGTGTCCTGCGTCTCCGCGGCGGGCTCGCCGATCGCCGTCTCGGGCAGGCTGGCGGATGCGTCGCTTCCCGGCGCGATGGCGCCCTCGGCCGGCGCCTCGCCCGACGCCGTCCCGCCGGCGTGATCCGCGCCGGACCCGGTCTCGTGCGCCGGCGCCTCGTGCACGTGCGTCTCGTGCCCTTGCGTCTCGTGCGCCTGGGCCTCGTCGTGACGGGGCTCGCCGGCCTGGGCGCCGTGCTCGTCCGCGTGCGAAGCCTCGTGCGACGTCTCGGTCGCGTGCGCGACATCCTCGGCGCTCACGGTCTCGTTGAGCTTGGCCGCGGCGGCCTCGGCCCGGCGCCCGCGGACGCGGCGGCCGTTGTTGCGCGGCGACTTGCGGCGGCGCTCCTCGCGCTCGCGGTGCTCCTCGGCGTCGCGGGCCTCGTCCTCGAGCAGCGCCTGCCGGTCGGCGAGCGGGATCTGGTAGTAGTCGGGGTGGATCTCCGAGAAGGCGAGGAAGCCGTGGCGGTTGCCGCCGTACTCGACGAAGGCGGCCTGGAGCGAGGGCTCCACGCGCGTCACCTTGGCAAGGTAGATGTTGCCGCGAAGCTGGCGCCGGTTGGCCGCCTCGAAGTCGAATTCCTCGACCCTAGAACCGTGAACCGTGACGACCCGGGTCTCTTCCGGATGCATCGCGTCGATGAGCATCTTGTTGTTGGCCATGACGAACTTTCGACATGGCGGCGGACGTCGCTCTCCTGGGCCCGTGTCCCGGTGGAGCCTCGCCCGGCCTGAAGGCCGTCAGGGAGAGGGCTCGCGCCGGCCTCGAAACCGAGGCCGCGGGGGCTGAACTGAAGGGATTGCCGTCAACCGCCGCTCGGCGCGCGCTTCCGCTGCGCCTGGGGTTGAACCTGATCGGGGGAACGGACGGATCGGCGCGACGCGCATCGCGCACGCTGACGGCACGGGCAACGGCAATCGATGCTGTGCCTCCGTCCATCTGTATTCCCGACCTCGCGAAAACCATCTCGACCGTCCCGTCATGCCGAGGCGGCCGCGAATTCCATGAAACTCATGCGCCGGGACGAGGCCCGTCGCGTGTGCAGATCCCCGGCCGTCCAGGGCCGCAGCGGCGGAGAAGCGTCGCCGCCGAGGGCGCGCCGTCGCCCGTTCGCGGGCGTCGGCGCACAAACGATCCCGTGAGGACCGGACAGGGCCTGCCATCATTACAGATCGTCGCAGGGCTTTGGCAAGGCCGAGCCGAAACGCCGCCGGAGCGGGTCCGGCGCGGCACGGGTTTCAAAGCGGGCGGCGTGTTCGCGGCGGGCCCGGCGGCCCGCTCCGCCGGCCGCATGGTTCCGGGATCGAGCCCCTTAATCTCGCCGGCTTTGGAGCGCGTCCTGACGGCGTGGCCCCAGCGGCACCGCGGATGCGGCGCCCGGCCGGGGCCGCCGCGATGACGATTCTGCCGGACGACCCCTCGGACGACCCCCTCGGATGGAGCGCGCGAGCCCTTGTTGAAAACCATTGCCCTGGTCGCCTCGGTCGCCGCCTTCCTCGCGGTCCGGGCCCTCGTGAAGTTCCTGCTGCTGCCGTTCCGCGCGCTCCGGCACCTGCGCAAGGACAGCCCGGTCTCGACCTGAGACCCGGCCCTGGCGGCGCGCATGCGCGTGCCGCGGGCAGCGCGACGGCATCGCTGAAATCAGCCGTTGCAAGGTTCGGCTGCGAGGCTCGGCTGCGAGGCCGCCGGCTGTCGCAACCGTGAACGGCGGGGTGCCGATCGCGCCTTCCCGCCGGCACCGGAATCATGACAGATCGCCGCGGGGGCCTCGAGAGCCCGGCCGTGGGAACACCGAATCGATGGCCATCCGAGAGCCGGTGCTGGCGCCCGTCCCGATCGCGGATCTGCGCCCGACGCAGATGACCGTGGGCTACCGGGAGGTCGCCGAGAAGCGCCGGCGCTGGCGCGACTACGACGAGGACAAGCGCGCCGCCTTCCTCGGGGCGCACATGGTGCCGACCCTGCTCGGGCCGAAGAAGCACCACTACGTCATCGACCACCACCACCTCTCCCGCGCCCTCATGGAGGAGGGCGTCGAGAGCGTTCTGGTCACCGTGGTCGCCGACCTGCACCACCTCGAGAAGGATGCGTTCTGGACGGTGTGCGACCACAAATCGTGGGTCCACCCCTACGATGCGGACGGCGTCCGCGTCGGGTTCAAGGAGATCCCGAAGACGATGGGGGACCTCGCCGACGACCCCTTCCGCAGCCTCGCCGGCGAGCTGCGCCGGGCCGGCGGCTTCGCCAAGGACACCACGCCGTTCAGCGAGTTCCTCTGGGCCGACTATCTCCGCCGCCACATCAAGCCCAAGCGGGTCGAGAACGACTTCTCGGCCGCGCTCGAGGAGGCGATGGCCTTGGCCAAGGCGCCCGAGACCAACTACCTGCCGGGCTGGTGCGGGCCGACGACGTAGCCGGGCCGCGCCCGCGTCACAGGCCCCAGTACGGCGCCGCGTTGTAGTAGCGGTGGACCCGTTCCTCCCAGGCGCGGTCCTCGGCCGGATCGGTGCCCTCGGGCGAGCGCGGCGGCGCGTCGCGCAGCTGCGCCTCGGTGATGTCGACGACGTAGGCGTCGTGCTCGGGCGAGAAGCGCAGCACGCCCCAGGGCAGGGTGTGGAACCCCTCGCCGAGACCGAGGAACCCGCCGAAGCTCATCACCGCGTAGGCGACCTGGCCCGAGCGCTTGTCCAGCATCAAGCGCTCGATCCGCCCGACCTTGGTGCCGTCGGGGCGGCGCACGTCGGTGCCGACGACGCGGTCGTGGGCGATCAGGCTGCGGGGCTGCTCGTCGGGGTTCGCGGCCGGGATCTCGGGTGCGGGCGTCATGCGGCGGCCTCGGGCTCGGTGGGTGCGCCCGCGCTCGGCGGGCGCGGCACGGGTCTGCCCGAAAAACGCCCCGGCGGCGGGCGACGTTCCGATCCTCGACGCGCGACCGCCGGACCGGATACACAGACCCGCATGCACAAGCGCCGCCTCGCCCTCCCCGCCGCCCTCGCGCTCGCCTCGGCGCTCGCGGCCTCCGCCGCCCACGCCCAGGACAAGGGCAGCCTCAACCCCAAACCCCTGCCGCCGCTGGAGAATCCCGACGCGCCCTCGACCCCGGCCAAGGCGCTGTTCGGCCGGGTCACCGGCCCGAGCTCCGGCCCGACCCACGCCTACGGCTCCTATGCCAAGGGCTGCTTCTCGGGCGGCGCCGCGCTGCCGATCGACGGGGCGACGTGGCAGGTGATGCGCCTGTCGCGCAACCGGAACTGGGGCACGCCCTACCTCGTCGACTTCCTGGAACGGCTGGCCGGCAAGGCGCCGCGGGTCGGCTGGCCGGGCTTGCTCGTCGGCGACATGTCCCAGCCCCGCGGCGGCCCGATGCTCACCGGCCACGCCTCGCACCAGCTCGGGCTCGACGCCGACGTGTGGCTCACCCCGATGCCGGACCGGCGCATGACGCGGGCGGAACGCGAGGAGACCTCGGCCACCGACATGGTGCGGCCGGACCGCCTCGACATCGACCCCGACACCTGGACGCCGGAGCGGCTGAGCCTGATCCGCCTCACCGCCGAGCAGCCGGAGGTGGCGCGCATCTTCGTCAACCCGGCGATCAAGAAGGCCCTGTGCCGCGAGGCGGACGGCAACCGCGGCTGGCTGCGCAAGGTGCGCCCGATGTACGGGCACAACTACCACTACCATATCCGCCTCGCCTGCCCGGACGGCCAGGATTCCTGCGGCGACCAGGCCGCCCCGCCCCCGGGCGACGGCTGCGGCGAGGAGCTCGCCTACTGGTTCAGCGACGCGATCCTCCACCCGAAGCCGGCGAAGACCAAGCCGAAGCCGCGGCCGCCGATGACCATGGCGGCCCTGCCGGCCGAGTGCCGGATGGTGCTGAAGGCGCGCTGAGGCCCGGTCTTCCGAGCTTGTCTGCCGGCGCGTCGGATCAGGCCAGCTCCTCGCCGGGCGTCGGCTCGGCCGCGGCGGCGCCCGGCTCCGGCGCGGGGGCCGGCGGGGCGGCGGGCGGCTGGTCGACCAGCGTGCAGATCAGGTCGAGCAGGGCCCGGTGCTCCGGCCCGCCCGCGCCGGCGCGCAGGAAGGCGCCGATCGCGGTCTCGGAGGTGCGGCCGCCGGACGACGCGTTCGGCTCGTGCAGGATCACGGCCTCGGCGCCGTCGGCGCGGCGGAGCCACCAGCGGTCGCCGTTCTCGCTCGCGTAGATCAGGCGTCGGTCGGTCTTCATGGCGTCGCTGTCCTGGTTGGCCCGCACGGGAAAGTCGGCGGCCGCGGTTTCGCTCCCGCGCCTCAGGCCCCCGCCTGCCGCCGGTCGAGGCTCTGGGTGAGCTGATCGGCGAACTTCGCCGCGGCGACGGACAGCAGGCGCCCGCGCAGCTGCCCGAGGATCATCACCATCGGGTCGAGGTCGCGCCCGTCGATCGGGCGGCTGACGAGGCGGGGATCGTCGGGGATGCCGCTCGGCACCTGCAGGCTGACCGCCTCCTCGCGCAGCACGAGGTTGCGCAGGAACTCGAGCGAGCTCGATTCGACCACCGGCCCGAGCGGCACCCCCCGCCGCGCCAGGGCCTGCTCGAGGTGCAGGCGGATCGCCAGCGACCGGTCGGGCAGCGCCATCGCGTGGGCGAGGCAGTCGCGCAGGCGCACCGGCCCGGTCTCGCGGGCGAGGGGATGGCCGGCCCGCATCAGCGCGCAGAGCGGCTGGCGGCAGGAATACAAAACGTGCAGGTCGGCCGAGGGCGGCGGCTGCAGCACCAGGGCGAGGTCGGCCTCGAACGCGGTCAGCGCCGCCACCGCCTGGACGTGGTCGCGGACCTGCACCGTGAACCCGACCAGCGGAAACCGCGCGCGATAGGCCTGGACCTCCTCCGGCACCACCTGCGTGACGAAGGCCTGGCTGCAGGCGAGCGCCACGTGCCCGCGCCGGACCCCGGAGAGGTCGGCGATCTGCGAGCGCACCCGCTCGAGGTCGGCGAGCTGGTCGCGCGCGTGCCGGACCAGCAGCTCGCCGGCCGCGTTGAGCCGCATCCCCTGTGCCAGCCGCTCGAAGATCGGCGTGCCGAGCTCGTACTCGATGTCCTGGACCTGACGGGTCAGCGCCGAGGGCGCGATGTTCAGGCGCTCGGCCGCCCGGCGGATCGAGCCGCTTCGGGCGATCTCGGCGATGCAGGCCAGCGTCCGGGTGTGCTTCATCGCCAAGACCCGCTTCGGGCACGGGTCCTGCAACCCGCTCCGGCAAGCCTAGGCCACCCGTTGCCTGAACCGCAACGGCACGATCCCGAACGAGCACTCGTTTGCAACGGTCGGCGCAGCTAGGCTTCGACTCGTCGCCGCCCCCGGAGTGAAGCCATGATCGACCGCCGCACCCTCCTCGCCGGCCTCGGGGCCGGGCTGGTCTCGGCCCCGTTCGTCGCCCGGGCGGCGGAGCCGGTGACGATCCGCATGGGCTCGCTCAAGCTGATCCACTCGATCGCGCCGTACTTCTACGAGCGCTTCACGCCGGCGGGCACCCGGGTCGAGGTGATCCCGTTCGAGAGCCCGACCGAGTGCAAGAACGCGGTGGTCACCAAGTCGGTGGATTTCGGCACCTTCGGCATCGCCTCGGCGACGCTGGGCGCGGCCGCCGGCGAGCCGCTGACGGTGATCGCCTCGACCTGCAACGGCGGCATGGCGATCATCTCCAGGAAGGATTCCGACATCCGCGCGATCAAGGACCTCAAGGGCAAGCGCGTCGCCCTGTGGCCCGGCTCGACGCAGGAGGTGTTCGCCCTCGAGCGCATGCGGATGGAGGGGCTGTCGATCCGGGACATCGTGCCGGTGCGGATCTCGTTCTCGGAGATGCACATCGCCCTGGCGCGGGGCGACATCGACGCCTATGTCGGCGCCGAGCCCGCCCCCGGCGTCAGCCTGTCGAGCGGCGTCGGCCAGCTCGTCGAGTACCCCTACGGCACCGCGATGGGCTCGCTCAACATGGTGTTCGGCACCCACCGCGACACGATCGCGAGCAAGCCGGACCTCGTGCGCACCATGCTGGAGATCCACCGCAAGGGCACCGAGTTCGCGGCCAAGAACCGCGACGCGATGATCGACATGGCGGTGGCCAAGCTCGGCCAGAAGCGCGAGGCGCTGGCGATCTCGGCCCCCAACGTCGACCTGACGTGGCAGCTCGGCCCGGACGAGGTCAAGAAGGCCGAGGCCTACGCCCAGCACATGCTCGCCCTCAAGCAGATCAAGCGCCTGCCCGAGCCCGGCTTCATCGACACCACCTTCGTCGACGCGATGCGGGACGCGTGACATGAGCGCGATGGCAGCGACGGAGGCCGGATCGGCCGCCGCCGGCGACGCGGCGCTCCCCCTCTCCCGTTCGGGAGAGGGTTGGGGTGAGGGGTCCGGTCTGTCCGGAGAGGTCATGCCCCTCGCCCTGTCCCCCTCCCGAACGGGAGGGGGGACCCGCGCTCCACGCCATCGCGACCGGGCCTCGTTCGCCGTGAGCATCCTCCGGCGCCTGACGGCGCCCGCCCTCGCGCTCGCCCTCCCCGTCGCGCTCGCGCTGGTCTGGCACCTCGCCACCGTCGGGAGACCCTACAGCCTGATCCCGCCGCCGGCCGAGGTCTGGACCGAGATGCGGGATCTGGCCGTCGGCGGGATCAACGACGACGCCTTCAGCGGCACGCTGTGGACGCATCTCGCCGCCTCGCTCGCCCGCGTCTTCGGCGGGTTCGCGCTGGCTGCGGCCGCCGCCCTGCCGCTCGGGCTGCTGATCGGACGCGTGCCGCTGATGCGGGCGCTGCTCGACCCGACCTTCCAGATCCTGCGGCCGGTGCCCGTCACCGCATGGCTGCCGCTGGCGATGATCCTGTTCGGGCTCGGGCCGCGCTCGGCCTACTTCCTGGTCTTCCTCGGGGCGTTCTACCCGATCCTCGTCAACACTATCTTCGGCGTGCGCTCGGTCGAGCCGCGATTGTTCGAGGCCGCGGCCATGCTCGGATGCACGGGGACGGCGCAGTTCGCCCGCGTCGTGCTGCCGGCCGCCCTGCCCTCGATCTTCACCGGCCTGCGCCTCGGCCTCGGCTTCGCCTGGGTCGTCATCGTGGTGGGCGAGATGACCGGGGTGCAGACGGGTCTCGGCGCGATCATCATGGAGGCGCGCCAGCTCTCCCGCACCGAGATCGTCATCTGCGGCATGGTGGTGATCGGCGTCGCCGGGTTCGTCTCCGACCGGATCGTCATGGAGATCGGGCGCCGCCTGCTCGCGTGGAGCCCCGCGCATGGTTGAGAACCGGAGATCCTCGGATGGCTGACCCGACCCTGCCGATCGTCGAGGTGCGCGACGTCTCCAAGACCTACCGCGCGCAGGGGCGCAGCACCGAGGCCCTGCGCGGCGCCAACCTCACCGTGCGCCGCGGCGAGTTCGTCTGCCTGCTCGGGGCCTCGGGCTGCGGCAAGTCCACCCTGCTGCGGATCGTGGCCGGCTTCGAGGCGGCCACCGGCGGCGAGGCCCTGATGTGGGGCAAGCCGATCCCCGGCCCGGGCCCGAGCCGCGGGATGGTGTTCCAGGATTACGGCCTGTTCCCCTGGCTCAGCGTGCGCGACAACATCGGCTTCGGCCCGAAGGCGCGGGGCCGCCCGGCCGCGGAGGTGCGCGACACCGCCGCCCGCTACATCGACCTCGTCGGCCTCGCGGCCTTCGCCGACGCCTACCCGCACCAGCTCTCGGGGGGCATGAAGCAGCGCGTCGCCATCGCCCGCGTGCTCGCCAACGAGGCCGAGGTGGTGCTGATGGACGAGCCGTTCGGGGCGCTCGACGCTATGACCCGCGAGCGGCTGCAGGACGAGCTGCTCGACCTGTGGAGCCGCACCGGCCTCACCGTGCTGTTCGTGACGCACGCGATCGAGGAGGCGATCTTCCTCGCCGACCGCATCGTGATGATGTCGCCCGGCCCCGGCCGGATCGAGGCGGTGCACGCGATCGACCTCCCCCGCCGCCGCGACGTGTCGAGCCCCGCCTTCAACGACGTGCGCCGCATGCTCTCGGCCCAGCTCCACAGCCACCATGCGCCGAAGGCGGCCTGAGGTGGCTGCGGCAGCGAGGATCGTATCCGTCTCGGAGCCGCGACGCGGCCCCCTCTCCCAGGGGGAGAGGGTGGGGGTGAGGGGCGTGACCTCTCCGGACGGTTCTCATCCCTCACCCCAGCCCTCTCCCGCCCGGGAGAGGGAGCCCGCGCCTGCTTCGGAGGGCCTGGCGCCTGATCGAACGGCTGCGGCATGAGCACGATCGCAAACCAGAGGCCGGCGACCATGCCCGAGACGACCGATTGGCAAGACCTCGACCGCGCGGCGCTGAGCCGGGCCTACGACAATTCCGGTGCGGTGGCCGACAGCGCCGCCATCGTCGCCGGCTGGCGCGCGCGCAGCGCCGCGTTCCGCGAGCGCCATGCCGAGGCGCTGGACCTCGCCTACGGGCCGGGCGAGCGCCAGCGCATCGACGTGTTCCGCTGCGGGCAGCCGAGCGCGCCGATGCTGGCCTTCCTCCACGGCGGCTACTGGCAGCGCAACGACCGGCGCGGGTTCTCCTGCATGGCCGAGGGGCCGCTGGCGCTCGGGCTCGACGTGGCGCTGGTCGGCTACACCCTGGCGCCGGAGGCGAGCCTGACCGCGATCGTCGCCGAGGCCCGCGCCGCCCTGGCGCTGCTGCGCGCCGATGGCGGTGGGCGCAGGCTCGTGGTCTCCGGCTGGTCGGCCGGCGGGCACCTCGCCGCGCAGGTCGCCGACGGGGCCGATGCCGGGCTCGCGATCAGCGGCCTCTTCGACCTCGCGCCGATCGCCGGCACGAATCTCAACGACGCCTTGAGCCTGAGTGCGGAAGAGATCGCGGCGCTCTCGCCGATCCGCCACCTGAGCCCGGGCGCGCCGCCCGTCGCGGTGCTGTACGGCGCCGACGAGCTGCCCGAGCTCCGGCGCCAGTCGGACGCCTACCACGCCGCCCGCCGCGCCCTGGGGCTGGACGGGCCGCTGATCCCGGTGACGGGCGCGAACCACTTCACCGTGCTCGACGCGCTGATCGACCCCGAGGGCGCGATCGCCCGGACGGCGGCGCGGCTGGCCGGATTGTAGCGCCGACGCTCCCACCCCCTCGTCCTGAGGTGCCGCAGCCGAGCGGGGGCCTCGAAGGAGCCCGCCTTCGAGGCCCGCCGGGGCGGGCGCCTCGGGACGCGAGGCGGGATGGGATCGCTTTCGAGAAGCAACACCGCGAGACGCCATGCCCCCGTTCCCGACGATTCCCGCCCTGCACGCGGCCTACGCCGCCGGCGACGACCCGCGCGCGATCCTGACGGAGGTCTACCGCCGCATCGCGGCCGCCGACGATCCCGGCATCTTCCTGAGCCTGGTGCCGGAGGCGGAGGCCGCAGCGGCGCTCGCCGCGCTCGGCCCGTTCGACCCGGTGGGCAGGCCGCTCTGGGGCATCCCGTTCGCGGTGAAGGACAACGTCGACGTCGCCGGGATGGCGACGACGGCGGCGTGCCCGGGCTTCGCCTACACCGCGACCGAGACCGCCCACGCGGTCGAAAAGCTCCTGGCGGCGGGCGCGATCCTCGTCGGCAAGACCAATCTCGACCAGTTCGCCACCGGGCTGGTCGGCGTGCGCACGCCCTACCCGGTGCCGCGCAACGCCCTCGACCCGGCCTACGTGCCGGGCGGCTCCAGCAGCGGCTCGGCGGTGGCGGTCGCCCGCGGCCTCGTCGCCTTCGCGCTCGGCACCGACACGGCGGGCTCGGGCCGCGTGCCGGCCGGGCTGAACAACGTCGTCGGCTTGAAGCCCTCGCTCGGCAGTGTCTCGGCCCGCGGCATGGTCCCGGCCTGCCGGACGCTCGACACGCTCTCGGTCTTCGCCGGCACCGTGGCCGACGCCGACGCCGCCTTCCGCGCCATGGCCGGCTACGATCCCGCCGACGCGTATTCCCGGCACCTGCCCGTACCCGCCGCGTCCGCGGTCCCGCCCGGCCTGCGCCTCGGCGTGCCGGATGCGCAGGGGCTGGACTTCGCCGGCGACGCCCTGTCCGAGGCGGCCTTCGCCGCGAGCCTCGCCGACCTCGAAGCCCTCGTCGGCGCCGGCCGCCCGGTCGACTTCGCGCCGATGTTCGCGACCGCGCGCCTGCTCTACACCGGCCCGTGGGTGGCCGAGCGCTACCAGGCGATCCGCGCCGTGATCGAGACGCGGCCCGAGATCCTGCATCCGACGACGCGGGCCGTGATCGAGAACGCCGAACACTTCTCGGCGGCCGACGCCTTCGGCGGGCTCTATCGCCTCGCCGAGCTGCGGCGGGCGGCCGACGCGGTCTGGGACGCGGTCGACGTGCTCGCGGTGCCGACCTATCCGCGGCCGCGCACGGTGGCGGACCTCGCCGCCGACCCGATCGGGCCGAACAGCGAGCTCGGCACCTACACCAACTTCGTCAACCTGCTCGACTGGTGCGCGCTCGCCGTGCCCGGGCGCTTCCGGGCCGACACGTTCCCCGCGGGGGTGACGCTGCTGGCCCCCCGCGGCCGCGACGGGCTGCTCGCGGCGCTCGGCGCCCGGCTGCACGCGGCGTCCGGCGTGCCGATCGGGGCGAGCGCCGTGCCGGTGCCGGCGGCGACCGAGCCGGCGGGGCGGGCGGCGGGCGAGGCGATCGAGCTGGCGGTGGTCGGCGCGCACCTCTCCGGCCTCGCCCTCAACGGCGAGCTCACGCGCCTCGGCGCCCGCTTCCTGCGCGCGGTCGCGACGGCGCCGGACTACCGCTTCTACGCGCTGCCCGGCGGCCCGCCGCACCGGCCGGGCCTGCTGCGGGTGGCGGCCGGCACCGGCGTCGCGATCGAGACCGAGGTCTGGGAACTGTCGCCGGACGCCTTCGGCCGCTTCGTGTCCGCCATCCCGGAGCCCCTCGGCATCGGCACCCTGCACCTGTCCGACGGCACCCGGCCGAAGGGGTTCCTGGTCGAGGCCGAGGGCGTCGGCGGCGCCGAGGAGATCGGCCGCTACGGCGGCTGGCGCGGATACTTGGCCCGCGCCCAGCGCTGAGGCCGGCCTGCGCGGGAGAGGGCTACTTGATGCCGGCGATCGCCGCGGCGAGGCCGTCGAGGGAGGTCGCGATGGCGACGGGGGCGGCGCTCTCGCTCCGGCGATAGCGGACGCGGACGGCGGCGCGCCCGGCGATCGCCCGCCGCAGGGCCTCGTCGACGGGCAGGAAGCCGAGGCACAGGCTGGCGTTGCAGCTTTCCAGGCGGATCACGGTCTCCTCGGCGGTGCCGAACGCCAACCCGACGGTGTGGGCCGACCACGCCCCGACCGGCGCGCGCACCACGAAGACCGGCGCGCCGGCGCTGGTGGCGGCGAGCGACCAGCTGAAGGCGAAGACCCCGTCGCCGTCGACGATCGATTGCGACGCGTTGCAGACCCGGCGGCGGCGGCGCAGGTTCTCGTCGCAGATCAGGGTCCAGCCGCCGAAGGCCTGGATCATCCGGCGGGTGTCGCCCGGCGCCTCGCCCGGCGGCGGCGCCCCCTCCGGCGGGTGGACGCGGTAGGCCGGCGCCGCGAACTGGGCGCGCGGCGGGTCGTCGGTGGAGACGGTGCCGCGCATCGCGATCGACCCCAGGGGGCCGTCTCCGCCCGACGGCCCGTGCCCCTGGCCGCACGCGGGCGCGGCGAGCAGCAGGGCCGCGAGGGCCGCCGCCGCGGTGGCGTGCGCGCGCATCGCCGGCCTCAGTTGAGGGTGAAGCTGGCGCCGGCGCCGATCCCGAAGTCGCGGCCGGCGGCGACGCCGGTGGCGTTGACCCGCGCGGACCCGTCGGGGAGCGTGTAGCCGATGCCCATCGAGGCCGCGCCCTCGCCGCGCCACACGCCGCCGCCGGCGGCCATGCTCAGCTTGCCCGGGCGGTCGTCGAAGCGGAGCGAGGCGGCGGCCAGGCCGATCGCCGCGCCGCGGCGCGCCTCCTGGCGGACCTGCCCGACCTCGTTCTGCAGGCCGGCGAGCTGGCTGCCGAAGGCGGTCATCTGCTTCTCCAGCGGCGCGACGCGGGCGTCGGTGTAGGCCGTGCTCGCGGCGTAGCTCGCCTGCACCCGCTGGTCGGTATAGGCGAAGCTCTGCGCCTTCGCGGTCGCGACCTGCGCCGTGACCTGGCCGAGATTGGCGGCGTCGGTCGGCAGCACGCCGGCGGCGACGTTGCGGATCAGCACCGGCTGGTTCGGGTCGCTGCCGGCCAGCGTCAGCGACTGCCCGCGCCCGCCGGTCGCCGGGTCGACGTCGTACTTGACGGCGAAGGTGTCGACCGCCGCGAGCGCGTCGCCGACGCCGGAATACGCCTTGCCGCCGATGGCATAGGTCGGCCCGGTGAAGCTGCCGTCGGCGGCAAAGCCCGCGCCGCCGCCCAGCGCGCCGGCGAGGTTGCCGCCGACCGCGCGGAGCTGGCGCAGGTTGACCGCATCCGTGTCCTGCGTGCCGCCGGCGACGTTGACGATCTGCCGCTCCGCGCCCTCGGCCCCGACCGAGACGGCGCCCGCGGTCGAGGCGACGGCGGCCCCCGAGAACGCCTCGGCGGCCCCCGAGAGCCCGGCGCGGCGGGCGACCGCGTTGGCGCCGAGCGCGACGCCGCCGGCCGCGCTCGCCACCGAGGCCGGGCCGATGGCGACGCTGTCGGCGCCGGTGGCCTGGGCCGCGGCACCGGTGCTGCGCACCGCCACGTAGCGGCTGCCGACGGTGTTGAGGTTGGTCACCGCGGCGTCGAGGCTGCCGAGCGCCGAGCCGACGTCGCCGAAGCGCGAGCCCTGGATCGCGTAGCTCGGTGCGGTCACCGACCCGTCGGCGGCCACGCCCGCGCCGCCGCCGAGGCTCTTGGCCAGCGAGGCGGAGAGCCCGTAGACCTGCCCGCCGTCGACCGCCTCGGTCGAGCCCGCGGCGATCCGGCCGCCGGCGATTCCGGTGAGCGTGCGCGCCGTGCCGTTGCGGTCGGCGAAGCTCACCGTGGTGCCGTCGGTATTGGCGCCAACGGTCAGCCCGCGCGTCGCCTGATCCTGCTGGACCAGGCCGACGGTGCCGTTGGCGACCCCCGCCGACAGGCCCGCGACCGCCTGGTTCGTCGCGTAGAGCTGGCTGCCGTTGACCGCCTCGTTGGAGGCCGCCGACAGCGTCCCCGCCGCGACGCCGGCGACGGTGCGGCCGGTGCCGCCGGCATTGGCGAGGTTCAGCACCGTGCCGTCGGTCGCGGCGCCGATGCTCAGCTCGCGGCTGGCCTGGTCCTGCCGCAGCAGGCCGATCGTGCCCTGCACGATGCCGCTCTGGAGGCTCGCGAGGTTGCCGTTCGTGGCGGCGAGCCCGCTGGCATTCGCCGCCACCGCCTGGTTGGTGTCGTAGAGCTGCCCCCCGGTCACCGCATCGGCCGAGCCGGCGGCGATGGTGCCGTCGCTGAGGCCGGTGAGCAGGCGCGTGCCGCCCGAGGCGTTGCGCAGGGTCAGGCGGGTGCCGTCCGTACCCGCGCCGACGGCGATGTCGCGGGTGGTCGGGTCCTGCTGCACCAGGCCGATCGTGCCGGCTCCGATCGCCGATTGCAGGGTGCTGGTCTGGGCGCCGTTGGCCGCCACCGCCTGGTTGGTGTCGTAGAGCTGGCTGCCGTTGATCGCCTCGTCCGAGCCGGCGGCGACCGCGCCGGCGGAGACGCCGCGCAGGACGCGGCCGTTGCCGGCGCTGTTGCGGAAGTCGACGAGCGCCCCGTCCGTCGCCGAGGCGACCAGGATCGCGCGGCTCGTCGGGTCCTGCTGCACCAGGCCGATCGTGCCGTCGGTGATGCCCTGGCGCAGGGTGCCGATCGCGCCCGCGTTGGTGGCGATGTCGCTGGTGTTGGTCGCGACCCGCAGGTTCGTCGCGTAGAGCTGGTCGCCGTTGACCGCATCGGTCGAGCCCGCGGCGAGGCGGCCGGCCGAGACGCCGCGCAGCGCGACCGCGTTGCCGCCGTTGCCCCGGGCGAGGTCGACCACGCCCGTCGGGTTGTTCGCGCCGTCCGGCACGTACTGCACCGCAAGGCGGTTGGTCGCCGCGAGCGCCGAGCCGACGTCGCCGTAGGTCTGGCCGCCGACGGCGTAGGCCGGGGCGGTGAACGCGCCGGTCACCGGGTTGAACGCGGCGCCCGCGCCGAAGATCTGCATCACGGCGTTGCCGCCGAGGCGAAGCTGGCCGACCGTCGCCGCGTCGCCGTCGGCGCTGCCGGCGGCGAGCCCAGTCAGGCGGCGCGCGCCCGCGGTGCCGGTGAAGTCGACCACGCTGCCGTCGGTGGCCGAGCCGACCGTGATGGTGCGGCTCGCGGCATCCTGCTGGACGAGGCCGATCGTGCCGGCGTCGAGGCCGCTGCGCAGCGCGGTGAGGTTGCCGGCGTTCGTCGCCACGGCCTGGTTCGTCGTGAACAGCTGGCCGCCGTTGACCGCGTCGGTCGAGCCCGAGGCGAGGCTTCCCGGGGCGACGTTGTGCAGGGCGACCGGAGCGCCGCCGTTGGCGCCGACCAGCGTCGCGTCGTTCGAGGGCGTGGCCGGGTTCGCGGTCGTCGGGTCCGCCGACGTGGAATATCGCAGCGGCATCTGCGACAGCGCCACGGCGCCGCTGTCGGTCGTCGCCGGCGCGAGCCCGGTGATGCCGACCGCCGAGCCGACGCTGCCGCCGCGGGTCAGGTCGATGCCGGCGAGCCGGTTGCCCGAACCGTCGGTGTCGTAGCGCAGGCCGAGCTGGTCGATGGCGCCGACGACGCCGGGCACGGTGGCGTAGGGCTTTCCGTTGTAGCTGTAGCTCGGCGCCGTGTAGGTGCCGTCGCTGCCGAAGCTGCCCCCGAGCGCGGTCGCGTTCCCGGCGACGCCGTTCCCGACCGAGCGGAGCTGGCGCAGGTTGACCGCGTCGGTGTCCTGCTGGCCGCCCGCGACGTTGGTGATCTGCCGCTCCGCGCCCGCCGCGCCGACCGAGAGCTCGGTGTTGGCCGAGGACAGGGTGGTCGTGGTGTAGGCCTCGGTGCCGCTCAGGCTGCCGCGCAGCGCCATCGAGCCGGCGCCGAGCGCCACCGAGCGCGCCTTGGTCGCCGAGGCGCCGCTGCCGAGCGCCAGCGCCGAGCCGCCGACGGCGTTGGAATTGTCGCCGATCGCGATGTTGCTGGCGGTCGGGTTGCTGCCGGTCTCGCCGGCGACGGAGAGCCGGCCGAGCGCCAGCGCATCCTGCCCGTAGGCGCTGGCGATGAAGCCCTGGGCGAACGAGAAGTCGCCGACCGCGTAGGATTGCCGTCCCAGGGCGATGGCGACGTCGCCGAGCGCCTGGTTGTTGGTGCCGAGCGACAGGGTCGAGCGGCCGGTGGCGATGTTGGCGTAGCCGATCGCGACGCCGTAGGAGCCGGACGCGGCGTTGTTGGCGCCGATCGCGGTCGAGTTGAAGGTCCCGGTGCCGGCCGCGTTGTTGTAGCCGACGGCGACGCCGCCGGCGGCGCCGACGGTGGACTTCTTGCCGATCGCGGTGCCCGACGGCTGCGCGCCGGCATTGACCTCCCCGGGACCCGGCGGCGTAGTGCTGCCGTTCGCGCCGTTCCGGATGTCGCCCCCGGTCCCGGCCGTCGGGTTGCCGACGCCGTTGGCGTCCCGGTAGTTGATGATGCCCTGGTTGGTCGTCGCCGATTGCGCGGCGGCGCCCGAGCCGATCGCCACGGATCCGGCACCGGACGAGCTCGCGTTGTAGCCGCCGGCGAAGGACTCGTCGCCGCCGGCCGCCGCGTTCGGGCCGACCGCGGTCGAATTCGCTCCGGCCGAGGTGGCGCCGGTGCCGGCATTGTAGGCCTGTGCCGAGGCCGAGCCCGTCGCGGCGAGGCCGAGCGCCAGGGCCAAGGCGGTCGTGGTCAGGAGGTCGCGGTGCAGGCGCGCAGCGGGGCGGTCGCAGGGTCGATGGCTGGGCATGACGGCCGGTATGTCCTCAAGGAACGCAACGCAGAGATCTGGACAGGCAAGGCGATGCCGCCGGCACGCGTGCGCAGGGCGCGCATGCCCGGGGTGGATTTCGATTGTTGGTCAAATCCTGCCGTGATCGTCGGATGACGCCCGACGTTTCAGGCAAGTGTGCTGGTGTCTTTGCTCGACGCGACTTCCCGATCGTGACGCTTGATTATTTTCTTATTTCCAGACCCATTCGGCGCTATTTGCGTCGCTCGGGTCTCTATTTCAGCCTACCTTGCTGTTCGGTCCGCGCTGTTCATGACTGGTTATCATTAAAACGATGCTACGCGCGGAGATGATAGCGCTGCCTCTCAAAGGGACAGGGCGGCGCCGCCCGCACGGTCGTCTCGGCGGGCGGGCTCGGGCGCGGCCCGCCGCCTCTTCGATCTCACGGCGACGTGAACGCGCCCGAGCGATACGCCGCTGCGGGGGAGGCCCGCCGATCGCGAACCGGCATGGTCGGCGCGTTCCGCGACCGCGTCGGGACGGCGCCGGGAGAGAGGATTATCGTCTCCCCCGGGCGCCCTCGGGCCGACGTGGCACGCTTTCGCCCCATTGATCGGCGACACGAAGCGTCTTTTGCGGCAGGGCGTCGCGGACGAGCGCCGCGTCGCCCACGCCCCTTCCCGCCCCACCCTGCCCCGCCGCCGAGCACCCAAGGAATTCGATGAGCCGTCGCCCGTCCGCGCGCAGCCGAACCGCCCGCGAAACGCGCCTGCGCAGCCCGATCCGTCCGGTGATCGTCGCCTGGCTGGCGGCGCTGCTGCTCGCGCCCGGCCTCGTGCAGGCGCAGGCGCCCGCCGCGCAGCCGACGGCCCCCGCCAAGGCCGAGAAGGCGCCCGACGGCAAACCGGCCGAGGGCAAGTCCTCGGATGGCAAGTCCTCGGATGGCAAGCCGGTCGAGGCGAAACCGGCGGACGCCAAGCCGGCCCCTCCGAAACCCGAGATGTCCGAGGCGCTCAAGGCGGTCCGGGCCAGGCTCGACGCGGCCAAGAACGACCTCGCCGCGCGCGAGAAGGAGCTGGCCCGCACCGATCTCGGCACGCCGGAGCTCTCCGCCATCCGCGACGGCGTCGGCCCGGTCACCGACGAGATCCGCACGATCATCGGCCGTCTCGACGCGCCGCTGGAATCGGCGCGCGAGCGCCTGACCCAGCTCGGGCCGAAGCCGAAGGACGCCGAGGAGAGCCCGGAGGTGGCCCAGGAGCGGGTCGAGCGCGACGCGGCGGTCTCGCGCATCGACGAGACCCAGCGGCTGGCGCGCTCGCTCCTCGTCCAGGGCGACCAGATCATCGACCGGGTCTCGAACCGGCGCCGGGAATCCTTCACCAAGGGGCTGTTCGAGCGCAGCCAGGCGCTGGTCAGCCCGCAGCTCTGGAGCCGGGTCGCGGCCGACGTCCCCCGCGACATCCGTTCGCTCCAGAGCGCGCTGTCCGACATCCTGCTGCTGTTCTCGCGCAACGGAACGCTCGGCAACCTGCTGATGCTCGGCCTCGCCTTCGGCGTGTCCGTGGCGCTGTATTTCGGCCGGCGCAACATCGCCCCGCGGCTCGGCCGGCGCGACGCGGCGATGACCGACCCGAGCCGGCGCCAGACCCTGCTCGGCGCGTGGCGGGTGCTGCTGCTCGGCACCGTGCCGGCGGTGATCGGATCCTACACGGTGTACTACGCCCTCGACGCCACCGACCTGCTGCCCTCCCGGCTGCTTCCGGTGGCCGGCGCGATCCTGGCCGGCCTCGCCTTCATCGCCTTCGTCGAGGCCCTGTGCGACGGCCTGCTCTCGCCGGACAAGCCGCAGTGGCGGCCGGCGCCGGTGAGCGACGCGGCGGCGATCCGGGTGACGCGGCTCGCGGTCGGCATCGCCACGGTGATCACCGTGGTCAAGTCGATCGAGGCGCTGAACTCGGGCATCTCGGCGGCGCTGCCGATCTCGATCGCCACCCGCGGCATCGGCGCGGTCGCCACCGCGCTGATCCTCGCCATCGGCCTGCACCGCTTCGCCGACAAGGAGGAGGAAGAGGAGGCCTGCTTCGGCCCCTACGTGCCGACGAAGACCACCACCGGCATCGGCGGCCCGGCCCGGCTCGTCGGCTGGGCGGCGGTGGCCGTCATCGGCGTCGCCGCCCTCGTCGGCTACGTCGCCTTCGCGGCGTTCGTGATCGACCAGCTGGTCTGGACCGCGAGCCTGCTGGTGCTGCTCTACCTGCTGGTGCAGAGCGCCGACACCTTCGTCGGCGGCTCGCTCTCGGACGACACCCGGCTCGCCACCGCGCTCCAGGCCAATACCGGCCTGCGCAAGCGTTCGCTCAACCAGATCGCGGTGCTCTCCACCGGTGCCGCGCGGGTGCTGCTGTTCCTGATCGTGGCGCTCCTGGTGCTCGCGCCCTGGGGCCTCGATTCGACCGACATCGTCTCCTCGATCCGGCAGGCCTTCTTCGGCTTCAAGGTCGGCGACGTCACGATCTCGCTCTCGACGATCGCGCTCGGCCTCGGGATCCTGGTCCTCGGCATCGCCATCACCCGCGCGGTCCAGCGCTGGCTCGACCAGGTCTACCTGCCCGCCACCGACCTCGACGCGGGCCTGCGCAACTCGATCTCGACGGTGTCGGGCTATTGCGGCTTCCTGCTCGCCCTGGCGCTGGCCTTCTCCTATCTCGGCCTCAGCCTCGAGAAGCTGACGATCGTGGCCGGCGCGCTCTCGGTCGGCATCGGTTTCGGCCTGCAATCGATCGTCAACAACTTCGTCTCGGGCCTGCTCCTGCTCTGGGAGCGGCCGATCCGCGTCGGCGACCAGGTGGTGATCGGCGACTCGGAGGGCATCGTGAAGCGCATCTCGGTGCGCTCCACCGAGATCCAGACCTTCGACCGCTCGGCGGTGATCGTCCCGAACTCGAACCTGATCTCCGGTATCGTCAAGAACCGCGTCCGCGGCGACCGGACGGGCCGGGTCTCGCTGGTGGTCAACGTGCTGCGCAACCAGGACCCGGCGCGCGCCGCCGAGATGCTGCTCGCCTGCGCCGCCCAGCACGCCGACGTGCTGAAGGAGCCGGCGCCGCGCGTGGTATTCCGCAAGATCGGCGACCCGTTCCTCGAGTTCGAGCTCGTGGTGATGATCGTCGACGTCAGCCTCGGCCAGAAGGTGCAGAACGACCTGAACTTCTCGGTGTTCAGGACCCTGTCCGAGGCGGGCTTCATCCCGCCGCTCGGGCCGGGCTCCAGCATCGTCACGGTGCAGGGCCTCGACGGGATGCAGGACGCGTTCTCGGAGATCGCCGGCCGGTTCCGCCCGCCGGCCGCCGAGGAGGGCCGCGACGGACGGCGCGACCTGAGCGCGATCGGCGCGCGGTAGCGCGCCGGCGGCGCCGAAAGCACGCCTCGGTAGATATCTCGCGCGATCATACTCGCTTGGGTTGCAGGGACGGGCGTCCTTGGCCAAACCTTCCGCATCGTTCGCGAGAGGGCGGGATGATTCGCGCAGGCGGCGGACGCGCGACGCCGCGGGCGACGCGACGGCCGCCGGGGGCCCGGACCCGCACGCCGCCCGCGGATCGGGCACGGATGTCGGGCCTTACACGCGTTGAAGGCCCGGGTGCCGGCGGATATGCAGTCGCGGATCGCGGCGGCCTCTCGCTCATCGACCGACGGAATGTCACGTTCAGAGGGAGAGGCTTCGCAGATGAGCACCAAGACGGCACTGATCACCGGCATCACCGGGCAGGACGGGGCGTATCTCGCGCAGCTGCTGCTGTCGAAGGGCTACGCGGTGCACGGGGTGGTGCGGCGCTCGAGCCATGCCGGGGTGTTCGACCACCGGCTGAAGTGGCTCGGGATCGAGAACGAGGTGGAACTCCACGACGGCAACCTGCTCGACCTGTCGAGCTTGGCCCGCATCGTTCAAGCCGTGCAGCCGGACGAGGTCTACAATCTGGCCGCGCAGTCGTTCGTCACCGCCTCGTGGCAGCAGCCGCTGCTGACCGGTCAGATCACGGGCTTGGGCGCGGTCAACCTGCTCGAATGCGTGCGCACCCTCAAGCCCGACGCGCGCTACTACCAGGCCTCGTCGTCGGAGATGTTCGGCCTGATCCAGGAGCAGGTGCAGAGCGAGGCGACGCCGTTCTACCCGCGCTCGCCCTACGGCGTCGCCAAGCTCTACGCGCACTGGATGACGGTCAACTACCGCGAGAGCTTCGCCCTGCACGCCTCGAACGGGATCCTGTTCAACCACGAGAGCCCGCTGCGCGGGGTCGAGTTCGTCACCCGCAAGGTCACCGACGGGGTCGCGCGGATCAAGCTCGGGTTGGCGAAGGAACTGCGGCTGGGCAATATCGACGCCAAGCGCGACTGGGGCCACGCCAAGGACTACACCCGGGCGATGTGGATGATGCTGCAGCAGGACAAGCCCGACGACTTCGTGATCGCCACCGGCCGCACCACCACGGTGCGCGACATGTGCGCGCTCGCCTTCGCGCATGTGAATCTCGCCATCGACGACCACCTCGTCATCGACGAGAAGCTGTACCGGCCGGCCGAGGTCGAGGTGCTGCTGGGCAACCCGGCCAAGGCCGAGGCCGCCTTCGGCTGGAAGGCCGAGATCTCCCTCGAGGCGATGATCCAGGAGATGGTCGAGGCCGACCTGAAGCGCCTGGGCGGGCGCACGTGACCGGCCTGCGCCGCAGCGCGACGGCCCCGGCCCGCGTGCGGAGCCGCGTGCGCCCGTGAAGCGCATCCTGGTCACGGGGGCGGCCGGCTTCGTCGGGCGGCACGCGCTGGCGGCGCTGTCGGCCGGCACCGGGGCCGCGGACCGGATCCTCGGCATCGGCCGCGGCCGCCCGGCCGTCCTGCCGGAGCGGGTCGCCTACGAGACGGTCGACCTGCTGGACGAGGCGGCGCTGCACGCCAGCGTCGCCGCGTTCCGCCCGACCGACGTGCTGCACCTGGCCGCGATGGCCTCGGTGCAGCAATCGGCGGATGCGCCGGGGGAGACCTGGCGGGTCAACCTCGTCGGGCTCCTGAACCTCGCCGAGGCGGTGGCGCGATCCGCCCCCGGCGCAGGCTTCCTGTTCGTCAGCTCGGGCGAGGTCTACGGCCGGGCGTTCCTGGCCGGCCGTCCGCTGACCGAGGCGGCCTTGCCCGATCCGCAGGGGCCGTATGCCCGCTCGAAGTGGTTCGGCGAGGCGATCCTGCGCGACCTGCTGGCCAAGGCGGAGGTGCGGCTGGTGATCCTGCGGCCGTTCAACCAGATCGGGGCCGGCCAGGACGAGCGCTTCGTGGTGCCGTCCTTCGCCGGCCAGATCGCGCGGATCGAGGCCGGGCTTGTGGCGCCGGTGCTGGCGGTGGGCAATCTCGCGGCCGAGCGCGACTTCCTGCCGGTCGGCGACGTGGTGCGGGCCTATGTCGATCTGATCGGGCGCGGCCTGGACATCGCGGACGGGTCGGTGTTCAACGTCGCCTCGGGGCGGCCGCGCAGCATCGCCAGCGTGGTGGACGACCTGCGCCGGCACGCGCGGGTGCCGTTCGAGGTCCGGGTCGCACCGGACCGGATGCGCCCGTCGGAGATCCCGGTGGCGGCCGGCGATGCGACGCGCCTGACGGAGGCCACCGGCTGGACGCCCAAGGCCGACTGGGACGCGGCGCTCGCCGACGTGCTCGAACATGCCAGGGCGACGCTGGGCCGATCCGTGCCGTAGGGGAATTTCGTCGACGATCGGTGAGAGGCGTGGAGAGGCCGTCGTGAGCAGCCTGAAGTTCGGGACGAGCGGCCTGCGCGGCCTGGTGACGGACCTCGTCGGGTGGCCGAGCTACGCCTATGCCGGGGCATTCTTCCGCTCCGTCGGCGCGGCGTGCTGCCCGGGCCGCACCGTGGTGATCGGGCGCGACCTGCGCGACAGCAGCGCCGGCATCGCCGCCACCGTCGCCACCGCCGCCGCCGCGGCGGGCTTTGCGGCGATCGATTGCGGCGCGCTTCCGACGCCGGCCCTGGCGCTCGAGGCGATGCGGCGCGGGGCCTGCGCCGTGATGGTCACCGGCAGCCACATCCCGCAGGACCGCAACGGCCTGAAGTTCTACCGGCCCGACGGCGAGATCACCAAGGCCGACGAGGTCGCGATCCTCGCCGCCCTCGGCGACATCGCCGCGGCCGGGACCATGGCGGCCCCCGTCGCCGCGACGCCGGACCCGGACGTGATCGACCGCTACCGGCGCCGCTACGGCGACGTCTTCCCGCCCGACACCCTGAGCGGGATCCGCGTCGCCGCCTACCAGCAGAGCTCGGTCGCCCGCGACCTGCTCGCCGACCTGCTGGCGGCGTTCGGCGCCGAGGTCACGCCGATCGGCCGCTCGGAGACCTTCGTCCCGATCGACACCGAGGCCCACCGCCCGGAGGACGTCGCCTTCATCGCCGAGGTCATGGCCTCGGGCGACTTCGACGCCCTGGTCACCACCGACGGCGACGCCGACCGGCCGCTGGTCGCGGACGCCGCCGGCGGGATCGTGCGCGGCGACGTGCTCGGCCTGATCACCGCGCGCCATCTCGGCGTCGACGCGGTGGTGGTGCCCGTCACCGCCGGCTCGGCGATCGAGCAGGCCGGCGGGTTCGGGCAGGTGATGCGCACCCGCGTCGGCTCGCCCTTCGTCATCGCCGGCATGGAGCAGGCGCGGCGGGCGGGGGCGAAGGCGGTCGCCGGCTTCGAGGCGAACGGCGGCTTCCTGCTCGGCTCCGACGTCGCGGTCGGCGACAAGGTCCTGCCCGCCCTGCCGACGCGCGACGCGATGCTGCCCATCCTGGCGACGCTGGCCGCATCCCGGCAGGCGGGGCTGGCGCTGGCCGACCTCGTGGCCTCGCTGAACGTCGGCGAGATGGCGAGCGACCGGCTGCCCGACACGCCGGCCGAGCGCAGCGGCGCCCTCCTGCAAAGCCTCGGCGACGCGTCGTTCCGCCGGACCTTCCTGCAGCCGGTCGGCACCCCGGAGGCGGTCGACGCGCAGGATGGGATCCGGATCGCGCTCGACGGCGGCCGCACGATCCACTTCCGCGCCTCGGGCAACGCCCCCGAGCTGCGGTGCTACACCGAGGCGCCGACCGCCGCGGAAGCCAAGGACCTCCTCGCCTGGGGGCTCGACGCGGCGGCGGCGGCGATGGCGGCGGTAGCCGGACGCGCGTAGCCGTCGCCCCCCCCCGGGACTCGAGGGCGCGATGCCGGCCGGTCAGGCGAAGCGGATCGATGCGCCGTGCGTGCGGAAGGTGTTCCGCCCGGCGCGCTTGGCGGCGTAGAGCGCCGCGTCAGCGCGGGCGAAGGCATCCGCCGGCCCGCCGCCCGCGACGGCGGCGATGCCGACCGAGGCGCCGACCCGGATCGTGACGCCGCCGACCTGCATCGGGCGGCCCATCGCATGGACGATCCGACCCGCCAGGGCTTCGGCGCCGCGCGCGCTGCCATGGCCGCCGAGCAGGATGGCGAATTCGTCGCCGCCGATCCGCGCCACGAGGTCGGCCCGGCGGCAGAGCCCGGCGATGCGGTCGGCCGCCTCCCGGAGGCAGGCATCGCCCGCCGCATGCCCGAAGCCGTCGTTGACCGCCTTGAAGCCGTCGAGGTCGACGAGAACGAGCAGGCCCGCGCCTTGCCGGCACAGGAACGCGAGCCGGTCCTCGAAGCACATCCGGTTGGCGAGGCCCGTCATCCCGTCGAGATCGGCCCGTCGGCGCGCCGCCTCGGCGGCCAGCCTCTCGTCGGTGATGTCCTGCTTGATCCCGAACAGCCGCACCGCGACGCCCGCGCGCGCCTCCACCGTGGCGGTCAGGCGGATCCAGCGGATTTGCCCGGCGGCGGTGCGGATCTCGGTGTCGAGGCGGAAGCCGGTCCGCTCGGCGATCGCTCGCGAGCGGGCCGCCTCGAGGGCGCGGCGCGAGGCCTCGGGGTAGTGCTCGAGGGCGCGCCCGCGCGACAGGGCCGTCCCGCGCGGGATGCCGAACAGGTCGTAGACGCCGGAGGACCAGTCGATCGCCTCGTCGCGCAGGCGGCATTCCCACACCCCGATCCCGGCCGCGGCCGCGGCCCGGTCGAAGGTGCGCTGGCGCTCGGCCAGCCGCTCGGCGTCCCGGCGGATCAGGCGCAATTGCGCCTCGGCCGAGCGGATCGTCCCCACGCCGCGGCGACGTCGGGGTGGATGGGCGGTCCGGTCATGCGGCGGGCGACGTCGCACCGACGAAGCCGCCCCGCAGGTTCGCCTCGATGATTCCCACGCGATTCCCGACCCGGACCGGAGCGCGCCGGGACGGCCCGGCATCGACGGCTCCATTCGGTACAGCTTAAGCGCGAGCCGGTGAAGGGTTCGTCAATCCTGATGCACGTCGCCGCTGCACGGCGCCCCCGGGCACCCTATATGTCGCGGCGGTGGCCCGATCGACGCGGGCCGATGGCGAGCGGCGGATCGGACACGTGGGCAGCATCGGACGATACGGCGCGGGCGCCCTGCTGCTCGCCGGCGCGGCGCTGCTGGCCGGGTGCGCCACCGACACGCAGACCACCGCGGCGCTGCCGAGCCTCTACCTGCCCCTGTCGAACAACGCGGCCCACGTCGACACCGAAGCCGCCCGCGACATGATCTCGGCCTATCGTCGCGGCCGCGGCGAGGCGGCGCTCGCCCTCGACCCCGAGCTCCAGAAGCTCGCCGAGGCCGAGGCGGCGTCGATGGCGCTCGCCGACCGGCCGAGCAAGGCGCAGACCGTGAAGGGCGCCGTCGAGCGGCTCGGCTTCGCGTCGGCCAACGCCAACCTGTCGGCCGGCTACCACACCCTCGCCGAGGCCTTCTCCGGCTGGCGCGACAGCCCGCCCCACAACGCCGTGATGCTCGATCCGAAGGCCGCCCGCATGGGCATCGCCACCGCCTACGCACCCGGATCGAAGTACAAGGTCTACTGGGCGCTGCTGACCGCGAAATGACGGCCGAGCGACGGCCCCGGCGCGGAGGCGGACACGTGCGATGCGGGTGAAGCCTGTTCTGGTCGCTCTCTGCCTGATGCTCGCCTCGTCCGCGCGGGCCGAGCCGCTTCGCCTCGTCCTCGGCACCGCCACCCCGGGCGGCGGCTTTCCGGCCTACGGCGCGGCGCTGGCGGCCTCGGTCCGCGCGGTCGACCCCGACCTGACCCTGGAGACCCGCGCCACCGGCGGCTCGGCCGAGAACGTCCGGCTGCTGCGCGAGGGCGCCCTCGACCTCGCGCTGGTGCAGGGCGAGTTCGCCTACGACGCGCTGGCGGCGGGTGACGGCCCGCGGCTCACCGCGGTCGCGCCGATGTACGCCACGCCCGGCCTGCTCGTGGTCGCGGCGGCGAGCCCGGTCCGTACCCTCGCCGACCTCGCCGGCAAGCCCGTCGCGCTCGGCACCCGGAATTCCGGGCTGACGGTGATGGGCCGCGCGGTGCTCGCCGCCTCCGGCCTCGACCCGGAGCGCGACATCGTCCCGATCCTCCTGGAGCATGCCGGCGACGGCCCGGCCATGGTCGCCGACGGGCGCGCGGCCGCGCTCTGGGGCGGCGGCATCGGCTGGCCGGGTTTCGCGGCGGTCGCGGCGATGCCCGGGGGCGCCCGCTTCGTCGGCCCGTCGCCGCAGGCGATCGACCGGGCGCTCGCCGCGCGGCCCTCGCTGCGCCGCATGACCGTGCCGGCCGGCAGCTTCCGCGGGCAGGATTCGGCGATCGAGACCGTGGGCTCGTGGAGCCTCGTCCTCGCCCGGCCGGGCCTCGACCCCGAGGCGGCCCACCGCCTGGTCGCGGCGATCGGCCGGGCCGGCGCCGGGCTGGCCGGGCGCCTGCCGCAGGGACGCGACAGCGATCCCGCGAATCTCGCCGCCACGGTGCCGGCGGGGAGCCTCAACCCCGGGACGGCGCGGTACCTGCGCGAGATCGGCGCGGCGCGCTGAGCCGCCGGCCCGGGGCAGGTCCCCGTCGGCGCATCCTCGATCGGGCTCGAACCCCGTGATCCGCGATGCGGTCGGGCATCCGGCGCAGCGTCGGCGCGCGAGGTTCCGGCCGGCGCCGTCGGCGCCCGATCATGTGGCCCGGGGGCCTGTGGCGCGGCCGGCCCGAACGTCATGGTCGCGAGATCCCCGTGCACGACGCGCGATGCGAGAAATTCGCGCGCCTGCGCGCATCGCGCGCTTGTGGAGCCCTCGGGGACGAGGTTAGGAAATCTTGCTGAACGAACCGTAAAGGCCTCCCCGCAGCGCGGCGGATCCGTCAGGCGCCGTTCAGCCAGCCCCTGGCATAAGTCCCGTCGCGCCAAGCGTTTGGGAGCCCGGAGCTCGGGATTCCCGAATTCACCGTTCCGGCGATCGGACGGAGCGCGACGGAAGAAGGAAGACCCGGACCGCAGCCGCGGACCGGGTTCGAGGGGGAAGAGCGCGCTGGGCCCGGGCAACACGGGGCGCGCCTGAGGTCGGTGTTCGGAGCTGACATGTCGCTGTTTCGTCTGTACGCGCGCGTTCTGAGCCTTCTGGGCAACGACAAGCGGCTCGCCATCGGCCTCGGGTTCGCCAACGTCGCGCTGGCGGTGGCGGCCTTCGCCGAACCCCTGATCATGGGCCGCATCATCGACGGGCTGACCCACCTCAAGCGCGGCGGAAACGGCCTGCAGACCATGCTGCCGCTGATCGCGGCCTGGGTCGCGTTCGGCTTCTTCACCATTGCGGCGGGCGTCGCCATCGCGCTCCACGCCGACCGGCTGGCCCACCGCAACCGCCTCTCCACCATGGCGAACTACTTCGAGCACGTCCTCGACCTGCCGCTCGCCTTCCACTCGGCGAACCATTCCGGCCGCGTGCTGAAGGCGATGCTGGAGGGCACCAACGGCATGTCGGCCCTGTGGCTCGGCTTCTTCCGCGACCACTTCGCGGCCCTGGTCTCGCTCGGCGTGCTGCTGCCGATGACGCTGTTCGTGAACTGGCAGCTCGGCTCGATCCTGCTCGTGCTGGTGCTGGTCTTCACCGCGCTGACCACCTTCGTCATGCGCCGCACCGAGACGCTGCAGGGCGAGGTCGAGTTCTACAATTCGGGCCTGGCCGCGCACGCCTCCGACGCGCTCGGCAACGTCGCCGTGATCCAGTCCTTCACCCGCGCCAAGGCCGAGAAGGACGCGATGCGCGACATCATCGGCAACCTGCTCGCCGCGCAGATCCCGGTGCTGTCGTGGTGGGCGCTGGCCAACGTCGCGACCCGCGCGTCGGCCACCATCACCATGACCGCGGTGTTCGTCACCGGCATCATGCTCTACCAGGCCGGCCAGACCTCGGTCGGCGAGGTCGTCGCCTTCATGAGCCTCGCCACCGCCCTGGTGACGCGCCTCGACCACGTGGTCGGCTTCGTCAACGGCCTGTTCCAGCAGGCGCCGAAGATCGCCGAGTTCTTCACGATCTTCGACACGGTGCCGGCCGTCCGCGACCGCTCGCACGCCGTCCAGGTCGCCCGCTTCGCCGGCGAGGTCGAGTTCGAGGGCGTCGGGTTCTCCTACGACGGCCGCCGCAAGGCGCTCGACGGGGTGTCGTTCGCGGCCCGCGCCGGCGAGACCATCGCGCTCGTCGGCACCACCGGCTCGGGCAAGTCGACGACGCTGGGCCTGCTGCACCGCAGCTTCGACCCGGGCGCCGGCGCGATCCGCATCGACGGGATGGACATCCGCGACGTCGCGGTGTCGTCGCTGCGCCACAACATCGGCGTGGTGTTCCAGGAGCCGATGCTGTTCGCCCGCTCGATCCGCGAGAACCTCCAGGTCGGCCGCCCGGACGCCACCGATGCCGAGATGCTCGACGCCCTGGAGCGCGCCCAGGCCTCCGCCTTCATGGCGCGCCAGCCCGACGGCCTCGACACGGTGATCGGCGAGCGCGGCCGCTCGCTCTCGGGCGGCGAGCGCCAGCGCCTCTCGATCGCCCGGGCGATCCTGAAGAACCCGCCGATCCTGATCCTCGACGAGGCGACGAGCGCGCTCGACGCCGCCACCGAGCGCCGCCTGCAGGGCGCGCTGGAAGCCGTGATGGAAGGCCGCACCACCTTCGTCATCGCCCACCGCCTCGCGACGATCCGCAACGCCGACCGCATCCTGGTCTTCCACGAGGGCCGCATCGTCGAGAGCGGCACCTTCGACGGCCTGGTCGCGCAGAACGGCCGCTTCGCCGAGCTCGCCCGGGCGCAGTTCATGGCCGCCGAGGCGGACGAGGGCGAAGCGGTGCTGGCTCTGGCGGCCTGAGGTCGAGCCGAACCACCGGGACCGCGCTTACGCACGCGCGGTCCCGGACTTCGAGCGCCGATATAGCGATATGCTATAGGTAGATCTTGAAGCGAATTGCCTACGGCAAGGCCGCCCTTAAGACCCTGAGCCGCATGCCGACCAACGTGTCGGCGATGATTCGTTCAAAGATCACGCAGTACGCAGCCGACCCGGCAGCGCAGGCCCACAACGTGACGCGTCTGAAGACCATGGACGGCGCCTGCCGGCTTCGGATGGGCGACTGGCGGGTCCTGTTCACCGAAGACGGCGAGATCG
The DNA here is from genome assembly GCF_022829485.1 of Methylobacterium sp. J-059. NCBI lineage: Bacteria > Pseudomonadati > Pseudomonadota > Alphaproteobacteria > Hyphomicrobiales > Methylobacteriaceae > Methylobacterium > Methylobacterium sp. J-059. The sequence continues at coordinate 47,073 of NZ_JAKSYA010000167.1, read as the reverse complement.
TCGCGATCATCAAGGTGGCGCCCCGGGCAAGCGCCCACGATTGAGCGGTCGATCCCGACGATGCCCGCGCCATCGCGCCCGACCGAGAAGGACGTTGCCATGAACGCGCATCGCTTCACGACACCGGCCGGCGAGCGGCTCGTGATCCTGAGCGAGGCCGACTACACCGCGCTGACCCAGGCCGCGGAGGACGTGGCCGACCAAGCCGCCGTCGCGCAGTTCCGCCTGAAGCTTGCGACCGGCGAGGAGGAGCTGATCCCCGCCGAGGTCGTGGACCGGCTGCTCGGCGGCGACAACCGCATCCGGGTCTGGCGCGAGCATCGCGGGCTCACGATGGCGGCGCTCGCGGCGCAGGCCGACATTGCCCAACCGTTCCTCTCGCAGATCGAGACCGGCAAGCGCGACGGCACCGTGGAGACCCTTCGGAGGATCGCGGACGCCCTCGCGGTCACGCTCGACGACCTCGTCGGCTGACGCCGGCGCGAGCGGCCAAAAGAAAACGGCCCGCCTCCCGTTTCGGGGAGGCTGGCCGGATGAGGTTTCGGATCACACCGAGTCCTGGGGCCAACAGCCCGAGGCGGACTCGGTTCCCGGCAAAGCGTCTCGTCCTAGGCAACCGGCGGACGCGCCTGGCGTGCGTGCATCCGCGCCCGCAGCCGGCTGCGCTTGGCCGCGATCACGGTGCCGTTGATCTCGCCGCCGAACAGGAACATCGCCGCGAGCCAGTACAGGAACACCAGGAACACCATCGCGGTGGCGAGGCCGCCGTAGGTCGAGGCGTAGGCGTTCGAGAAGCGGTCGAGGTAGAACCCGAAGCCGAGCCCGGCGAAGAACCACAGCAGCAGCGTCACGCCGATGCCCGGCAGCACCGCCAGGAACGAGCGCCGGCCGGCGGCGACGAACTTGTGGGCGATGATCAGCACCGCGGCGAGCAGCAGCGCGGTGATGCCGATCCGCGCGATCGCGACGGTGAGGCCCAGGGGCTCGAGCCCCGGCGCGACGAGGACGACGTTGCGCCAGATCAGCGGGCCGAGCACCACCAGCAGCGCGAAGGCCAGCATCGCGCAGGCGCCGCAGACGACGTAGCCGATCGATTCGAGCCGGGTCAGCCACCATGGCCGCATCTCGCGCAGGCCGTAGGCGCGGTTCAGGCCCACCCGCAGGCTCTCGACGCCGGAGGACGAGAAGTACAGCGCCAGCAGCGCGCCGACCGTCAGCACCCCGCCGCGCTGCTCGGTGAGCACCCGGTGGACCTCGCCGACGATCGGCTTGGCGACCTCCCGCGGCCACGCGTCGAAGATTAGCAGGCCGGCCTCGTCGGCCAGGGACTTGGTGCCGAGCAGCCCCGCGAGCGCCGCGAGCAGGATCAGGAACGGGAACAGCGAGGTCAGGATCGACAGCGCGATGTGGCTCGCGATCGCCCAGCCGTCATGGGAGACGAAGCGCTGCGCGGCGATGCCCGCGACCTCGAGGGCGGTGCGGAGGGGTTTCATGCCGCCCTCCCCGCTCCCCGCACGCGGGGAGGGGGCTTTGCCGACCACGTCGTCGGCAAAGCGCGGCGGCAGCCGATGGTGAGGGGGCGTCGACGGAGGAGGCTCTTTCGGGGCCGCCCCCTCACCGCCGCTCCGGCTTCGCCTGCGCTTCCCGCACGGACGACGAGGTCCGTGCGGGCCTCTCCCCGCGTGCGGGGCGAGGGGATGCGCGGTGATCGCCGAGATGCTTCCGTCAAAGCGTTTGTCACGTGCGGCGATGCTACCCGATGGAGGATGCGTTTTGTGGGATACGTGATCGCGTTCCCGTCCCCGTCAACGCGTCGAGGGCCGGGGGGCGGCGTTCGGTGCCGGGGTGAAGCCTTCGGGCAACGGCGGGGCGCCCCCTGCCCCGGGGCGGGGGCGCCCCGGCTTTTTCGGTTGTCAGCGCGGACGGCGCGTGCTGCCTGCGCGGCACCATGCCCGCCCTCCTCGCAAACGTCCTGATCCCGAGCCTGTTCGTCCTGATCTGGGCGACCGGCTTCATCGCGGCCCGGTTCGTGGCCCCCCATGCCCAGCCGCTGCCCTTCGTGGCGTTGCGGGTGATCGGCGTGGCCCTGGTGCTCGGCGCGATCGCCCTCGCGCTTCGCGCCCGCTGGCCGCGGACCCGCGCGGGATGGCGCGACGCGATGGTCGCGGGCGTGCTGATGCAGGGCTGCTACATCGTCGGCGTGTTCTGGGCGATCCATCGCGGCCTGCCCGCGGGGATCGCGGCCCTCGTCGGCAGCCTGCAGCCGCTGGCGACGGCGATGCTGGCCGGGCCGGTGCTCGGCGAGGCGGTGAGCCTGCGCCGCTGGTGCGGAATCGGGCTCGGCTTCCTCGGGGCCGGGCTCGTGCTCGCCCCGAAGATCGGCGCCGCCGACCCGGCCGGCATCCCGCCGGTCGCGCTCGCCGCCTGCGCCGGCGCGGTCGCCGCGATCACGCTCGGCACGCTCTGGCAGAAGCGCACCGGCGCCGACGCCGACCTGCTGGCCACCGCGACCCTGCAGTTCGTCGGCGCCTGCGGCGTCGCGGTGCCGCTGGCGCTGCTGTCGGGCGACGGCCTCGCCGTGCCGCCGCTGCTGCCGGTCTGGCTCGGGATGGCGTGGTCGGTGCTGGTCAGCTCCGTCGCCGGGATCCTGCTGCTGCTCGTGCTGATCCGGCGCGGCGCGGTGGCCGGCGTCTCGGCGCTGCTGTTCCTGGTGCCGCCGGTCTCGGCGACCATGGCCTACCTGATGTTCGGCGAGGCGCTGACCGGGCTCCAGGTCGCCGGCATGGCGGTGGCCGCGATCGGCGTCGCAGTGGCGAACCGGGGCTAGGCGAGAGGGCGCGGCGACGGCACCCGCCACAGCGCACCGGTTTCGCCAACCGGTTGCGGCGTTGAGGAAAATTGCACGCGACTGGATAGAAAATTTAAGACGAATTGCGGCTCCGAGCCTCAAGAATTTGCTACGTCCCGGTGGATCGGGCCTATATTGCTCGCAACCGGAAACGTTCAGACGAAAGTGCCAGCCATGTCCGCTTCGCCCGCCTTCCAGCCCGAGCCGCAGGATCTCGTCGCCCTCACGCAGGCCGCCGGCGAATCCGCGAAACGTCTCGTCGCCGAGGCGACCCGCCGGGTCCGCACCCGCGTGCTGGGCACGGACGGCAAGGTCGACGCCGCCAAGCTGGAGGCCGAGCAGCACGCCGCCCACGGCCTCGCCTGGATCGCCACCTACGGCGAGGCGGTGCGCGAGCTCGGCACCTACGCCGCCAACCTGCGCGCGGCCGGCCGCCTCGGCGAGACCGAGACGCTGCTGGTGAAGATCGGCGCGGGCGAGTACCTCGAGCAGATGGTCTCGGGCATCCCGATGAGCCAGGGCGAGATGGTGCGCCCGGTCGGCTCGCTCGGGCTCACCGCCCGCGAGGTGCAGCAGTTCCGTACCGACGCGGTCGAGGCGCTGATCGCCGACGGCAACACCCCGGAGAACCGCGCCGCCCTGGTCCAGAAGATCCGCGACGGCGTGGCGTCGGCCACCGTCGGCGATTCCGGCCTCGACGAGGACATGGAGGCGATCCGCTCCGAGATGCGCCGCTTCGGCAAGGCCGAGGTGGTGTCCCAGGCGCACGAGTGGCACCTCAAGAACGACTACATCCCGATGGAGATCGTCACCAAGATGGCCGAGCTCGGCGTCTTCGGCCTGACGATCCCGGAGGAGTACGGCGGCATGGGCCTGCCGAAGATCTCGATGTGTGTCGTCTCCGAGGAGCTGTCGCGCGCCTATATCGGCGTCGGCTCCCTCGGCACCCGCTCGGAGATCGCCGCCGAGCTGATCCTGTGCGGCGGCACCGAGGAGCAGAAGCAGCGCTTCCTGCCCAAGATCGCCTCGGGCGACATCCTGCCGACGGCCGTGTTCACCGAGCCGAACACCGGCTCGGACCTCGCCTCGCTGCGCACCAAGGCGGTGAAGGACGGCGAGACCTGGAAGATCTCCGGCAACAAGACCTGGATCACCCATCCCGTCCGCGCCGACATCATGACGGTGCTGGTCCGCACCAAGCCCGAGGAGAAGGGCCACCGCGGCCTGTCGATGCTGATCGCCGAGAAGCCCCGCGGCACCGACGCGGAACCGTTCCCGGTCCAGGGCCTCACCGGCGGCGAGATCCACGTGCTCGGCTACCGCGGCATGAAGGAGTACGAGCTCGCCTTCGAGAACTTCGAGGTGCCGGGCAACAACCTCCTCGGCGAGGTCGAGGGCAAGGGCTTCGCCCAGCTGATGCAGACCTTCGAGTCCGCCCGCATCCAGACCGCGGCCCGCGCCATCGGCGTCGCCCAGTCGGCCCTCGACCTCGGCCTGCGCTACGCCGAGGAGCGGATGCAGTTCGGAAAAGCCCTGATCAGCTTCCCGCGGGTCGCCGACAAGCTCGCGATGATGGCGGTGGAGATCAACATCGCCCGCCAGCTCACCTACTTCTCGGCCCGCGAGAAGGACGAGGGCAAGCGCTGCGACCTCGAGGCCGGCATGGCGAAGCTCCTCGGCGCCCGCGTCGCCTGGGCGGCGGCCGACAACGCCCTGCAGATCCACGGCGGCAACGGCTTCGCGCTCGAGTACGCCGTCAGCCGCGTGCTCTGCGACGCCCGCATCCTCTCGATCTTCGAGGGCGCGGCCGAGATCCAGGCCCAGGTCATCGCCCGCCGCCTGCTCGAGGCGGCGTGAGACGACGCCCGGGCCGGGAGACGGCCCGGGCACCGCTCGGATCTTCCCGCCCCCCCAAAATCGGGCCCGCCCGAACCGGGGGCACGCGGAATCGGGCACGCGAGACATGCGGATTCCGGGTAAGCCCATGATCCGTCGAGGGGAGGGACGCGTGGACGCATCCGCTCCGAAACGGCCCCGGCCGGGCAGCGGCCACGCCCGCAATCCGGATCAGGGGTGCAGCCTCGGCTTACCGCGGCGCCGGCTCCGCTGGGCGCCGCACATCCTCACCGGTGCCGGGGGCGGCCACGGCCCTCGTCTTCCGGTCCCCGCGGTTTCGCGGCGGACGGAACCGGTCGTCGCCCGGCGACGGACGGCGCGCGAGGCTCACGGCGCGGCAATCGCGGCGACCTGCGGCGCCTCCGTCAGGAGCAGCCCCCGCACCTCGGCGGCCGCCTCGCGGGCCGGGCGGTCCAGGGCCTGCCGCAGCGCCGCGATCCGGGCCGCGCAGCGCGCCGGCGGGCGCCGGGCGTGCCGGCGCGGGCGGGCGTCGTCGCCCGCGGCGGCTCCCTCGGTCGGCACCGCATTCTGCCGTCGCGCCTGCACGATCAGCGCCGGCAGGCTCGGCACCGGGTGCGCGGCGTGCCGCAGGGCCTCGTCGATCGCGACCACGTCGCCGCCGGCGATGGCTTCGCACGCATCACCGTCGCCCGCCCCCACCGCCCGCGACGCTGCGAGCGCCGCATGCCCGAGCGCCCGGATGGTCGCGTCGTCGGCCCGGCGGAACAGGACCTTGAGGTGGTCGTTCGCCCGGGCACGCAACCCGTCGAAGGCGTCCGCTTCCGAGCGCCCGTTCCGGTAGCCGTCGCGGTACCAGGCGGCGATGCGGTCGAGGGCGGCGGGGTCGGCCTGCGCGAGGATCGGCAGGTTGCGCAGCACCTGCGCGCGGGCCGCCTCCGGGCCGTCGTCGTCGTCGAGGGTCGAGTCGGGGAAGCGGTCGGGCTCCACCACCTCGGTGACGGCGCCGGCCCGGATCAGGCGCTCGGCATCCGGCATCCAGATGTCGTCGGAGGCGACCGCCAGCGCCTCCGCCGTGAAGTCCGCGGCGATGCCGGCGTCGCGGTAGGCCGCCCGCTCGGGGCTGGCGTCGACGGCGAAGGTCTGCCCGAACAGGCCGGCCTCGTAGGGGGCGTGGAAGCCGAGGCGCCCGGCCGTGCCGAGGTAGCGCGCGCGGCCGCGGACGAAGGCCAGGGTGCAGGCCGAGGCGCATTCGTCGGGGACGTAGGTGTCGAGCCCGTGCTCGGCGATCAGCGCCCCCAGCGCCAGGCCCTCCTCGACCAGGCCGCCGCCGCTGGTGAGGTGGATGCGGCGGGCCTGCGGGTTCGCCGCCAGAAGGGCCTCGACCCGCAGCGCGACGCCGTCCATCAGGTCGCCGGCCACCCGCACGTCCGCCCCGCCCGGCCCGAGGGCGACCCGCGCCGCCGCGTCCGCCGGGGCGAAACGCTGCGCCAGATCGGTCGAGGCGCCGACGAAGGCCATCCGCAGGGAGGTCCGCGTGTCGGCCGAGCCCGCGCCGACGAGGCAACCGAGGCCGAGGGCGGAGGCGGCGCAGGCGATCGCGAACCGGGATGGGATGCGGCGACGGGTGTGGATCGGCATGCCGAAACCTCTCGCCTGCGGCGTCGCGCAGGTCGTCCGATGGCTGGACTTCGGGGTGGGACTGGACTTCGGGGTGGGATCAGGGTCGGGCCGACCGCGTCGGCCGGGTCGCCCGCGAGGGCGCTTCGCCGCTCAGGGCGTCTCGCTCGCGAGGTAGGCGACCATCATCTCGGCCACTGCGCGGCCGGCATAGGCCGGCGGGCTCTCGCCCCGGCGCACCGGGAAGGCGTCGACGATCCTGCGGCCGGCCAGGATGCCGCGCACCTCGTCGGGCATCAGGCCGTCGTCGATGGCGGTGGCGAAGGCGGCCCGGCCGTAATGCCGGCGGTGCGCCCGCGCGGCCAGGGCGAAGGTGCGGGATCCGAATGTCCGTCCCGCGCCGGATGCGTCAAATGCCGTGTCGTGATGGCCCATCGCCTTCGTCCTTCCGTGCCGTGTTGCGATCCTTCCCCGTGCCGTCGGTGCGACGACACGACGGGATCGGACGGGCCTCGGGTCGGGACTTGCGCATGGCGACGATCATGCCGGCCTCCGGGCGGCGTGCTGCCGCCTCTTGGGTTCGATGCTGATGATCCTAGCCAATGCGGCCGGGGATGTGCTTCCAAAGATCGCCGCCCCTGCAGGTCGGTCCTGATGCGGACGGATCGAACCGCAGAAGGATCGCGATCGCCGGCCGGTCGGGCCCGCGGCGTCGGCGCCGTGGATTTGCGCGGCCGCCCCACTGGCGTTCCGGACGCGCGCACGCCAGAATCGCCGCCATGCACGACGGCACCCGCGTGGAGATCACGCCCGAGATCCTTCTCAAGGCCTACGCCGCCGGCATCTTCCCGATGGCCGAGGACGCCGACGACCCGACGCTGTACTGGGTCGAGCCCCGCGCCCGCGGGGTGCTGCCGCTCGACGGGTTCCGCGTGTCGAAGCGGCTCGCGCGCACGGTGCGCTCGGACGTGTTCGAGGTCCGCAGCGACACCGACTTCGACGGCGTGATCGGCGGCTGCGCCGCCCCGCGCCGCGAGAGCGAGCGCACCTGGATCAACGGCCGCATCCGCGAGCTCTACGGTGCGCTGTTCGACCGCGGCCACGCCCACACGATCGAGGTCTACGCCGGCGAGCCGCGCCGGCTCGTCGGCGGCCTCTACGGGGTCTCGATGGGGGCGGCCTTCTTCGGCGAGAGCATGTTCCACGAGGTGCGCGACGCCTCGAAGGTCGCCCTCGTCCACCTGATGGGGCGGCTCCGCGCCGGCGGATACCGCCTCGCCGACACCCAGTTCGTCACCGAGCACCTCGCCCAGTTCGGCGCCGAGGAGCTGCCGCGCCACGTCTACAAGCGCCGGCTCGCCGAGGCGCTGGGCCACGCCGCCGACTGGAACGCCTGGCCGACGGACGGCAGCGTCCGAGGGGCGCAGGCCCTGGCCGCCCTCGGGCCGGGCTCCGCGGAGGCGTGAGGCTCCCCTTCCCTCCCCCGCTTCAGGGAGGAGGGAAGGGGGGACGCGGTCAGCGGAAGATCGCGTCGAAGATCGATTGCGGCTGCGGGGGCTGCGGCGGGGCCGGGGCCGGGCCCTCGTTCGACGGGAAGAACTTGCGCGAGGGCTTCTGGCGCGGCTGGACCGGGACGCCGCGCGGCGCCTCGACGTCGACCTGGCCGGCGGAGTTGACCTGCTGCACGGTCTTGGCGGCGTCCTTCGTGCCGCGCTTGCGCTCGGGCTTGGCGGCCATCGCCGGCACGTCCTCCTGCTCGCGCGCCTCGGCGATGATGTCGCTGCCGCCCTTACAATCCACGAGCCACACGTCGTAGATCGGGTGCTCGATCGCGTGCAGGCCGGGGCTCGAGGCGAACATCCAGCCGGTGAAGATCCGGCGGTACTTGTTCTCCAGCGTCACCTCGTCGACCTCGAGGAAGGCCGTGGTCTTGGCACTCTCGGTCGGCGGCCGCGTGTAGCAGACCCGCGGGGTGAGCTGCAGCGCGCCGAACTGCACGGTCTCGTCCACCGCCACCTCGAACGAGACGATGCGGCCGGTGATCTTGTCGAGGCCGGAGAACACCGCGGTCGGGTTCTTGATCTTGTCGGCGGAGGCCGGGCCTGCGCAGAGCGCGAGGGCGGCGAGGCCGAACGCGGCCCGTGCGGTGATGCGGCTCAAGGCACGCCCCTCTCGGCAAGTGAACGACGCGGCGCGCGGCCGGCGGATCGACGCGTTCAATACGGAAACGGTGGTGGAAAAAGGGCGCGGCCTCCGCGGGCGCGACGCGGGCGGACAGGGCCTGCAGGTCTCGTTTCCGGCCCCTCCCCGTCATCCCGGGGCGCCGGAGGCGAGCCCGGGATCCAGCGCAGCGGGTCTCGCTCCAGTCTGCGCCTCGCGGCGGCCCTGGATTCCGGGCTCTGCTGCGCAGCCCCGGAATGACGGAGACCGGGTCGTCAAAGCGGATCCGGCCTCGGAGGCCTATCCAACCGGAGGGGAGACGTGCCGGCCGGACTGGTGGGGGGCTATTCGCCCGGCGTCCACGGCACGTAGTCGCCGGTGGCGGCGGGGCGGGCGCCCCAGGAGAGCTGCGAGCCCTTCGGGCGGTAGGCGTCGGCCGTGCCGGTCATGTTCTCGACGTGGGGCTTCTGCCACTCGCGCGGGGTGTAGGCCTCCTCGCTCGGCGGCAGCTCGACGTTGTGGCAGAGCCAGCCGCGCCAGCCGGGCGGGACCTTCGAGGCGTCGGCGTAGCCGTTGTAGACCACCCAGCGCCGCTCCGAGCCGACCGAGCGGTCGATCAGCGCCCCTTGCGCGCGGTAGTACTTGTTGCCGTGGTCGTCGCTGCCGACGAAGTTGCCGCTGCGCGCGGTGTAGAGCGCGAGCGACATCGTCTGCCCGTTCCACCACGTGAAGATGCGCAGAAGCGTGTCCTTGAGCGCCATCGCCGTCTCCGAAGCCTGCTCGCACGCGCGGCCGGGGATCGCGATCCGGGCTGCGCATGCAGAGCGCGGTTATGAGCAGCGGGTGCCCGCAAGTCCAGAACCAAGTCCGAAACCCGAGCCCGGGCGCCGGTGACGCCGCCGGGCGGGCGTCGCCGCGGACCGGCCCCGTCGCCCGGCGGCCATGCCGGCGCGGCGGCGCGGCGGGCGCGTTTTCGGGCGGCCCGACGACGCTGTGGACGCAAAAATTTTCCGCGCGAAATCCAGGAGGCGGAAACAGCACTTACGGCCGGCGCCGACTTATCCACAATTTTACCGCCAAGACCACAACATCTAGCGTGGAACCGGGAGGCCGAACACCACTTGTTGACGTGAAGGCCGGCCCGGCGTTAATGTCCGGGTCATGGTTCGGGAGCGCCGATCCGTTCGATCCGTGCGCGTCCAGCCACCTTCTTACCAACGTCGGCCGATCCGGGCAGCATCGCTTCAGGCGCCCGGATTCGGCTCTTCGGATCTCCGGATTCAACCCCGGGGCGCCTCTGCGCCTCGTCGGGAGAGGTGCGTCTCATGCGGTTCGAGCGTCGTTACACCACGTCCGGTTCCTCGCCTTATGCGGCGATCCCGTTCCGCAAGGCACTGTCCGAGATCCGCAACCCGGACGGCTCGACCGTCTTCCGCCTCGACGGGATCTCGGTGCCCGAGAGCTGGAGCCAGGTCGCGAGCGACGTGCTGGCGCAGAAGTACTTCCGCAAGGCCGGCGTGCCGGCGCGCCTGAAAAGGGTCGAGGAGAACGACGTCCCGTCCTTCCTGTGGCGCTCGGTGCCGGACGAGGCGGCGCTCGGCGAGCTGCCCGAGGCCGAGCGCACCGGCTCCGAGACGTCGGCGACGCAGGTGTTCGACCGCCTGGCCGGCTGCTGGACCTACTGGGGCTGGAAGGGCGGCTACTTCACTTCCGAGGAGGACGCCTCCGCGTTCCTCGACGAGCTGCGCTTCATGCTCGCCAAGCAGATGGTCGCGCCGAACTCGCCGCAATGGTTCAACACCGGCCTGCATTGGGCCTACGGCATCGACGGCCCGGCCCAGGGCCATTACTACGTCGACTACCGCAGCGGCGAGCTGACCAAGTCCGCCTCGTCCTACGAGCACCCGCAGCCGCATGCCTGCTTCATCCAGGGCGTGCAGGACGACCTCGTCAACGAGGGCGGCATCATGGACCTGTGGGTCCGCGAGGCGCGCCTGTTCAAGTATGGCTCCGGCACCGGCTCGAATTTTTCGATGCTTCGTGGAGAAAACGAAAAACTCGGCGGCGGCGGCAAGTCGTCCGGCCTGATGTCCTTCCTCAAGATTGGCGACCGGGCGGCCGGCGCGATCAAGTCCGGCGGCACCACCCGGCGCGCGGCCAAGATGGTCATCGTCGACATCGACCACCCGGACATCGAGCAGTACATCGACTGGAAGGTGAAGGAGGAGCAGAAGGTCGCCGCGCTGGTGACCGGCTCCAAGATCGTCTCCAAGCACCTCGCCGCGGTGATGAAGGCCTGCACCCAGTGCGAGGCGGAAGGCGACGCCTGCTTCGACCCCGAGCGCAACCCGGCCCTGAAGAAGGCCGTGAAGGCCGCCCGCAAGGACGCCGTGCCGGATTCCTACACCAAGCGGGTGATCCAGTTCGCCCGCCAAGGCTTCACCAAGATCGACTTCCCGGTCTACGACACCGACTGGGACTCGGAGGCCTACCTCACGGTGGCCGGCCAGAACTCCAACAACTCGGTCTCGCTGACCGACGACTTCCTGCGCGCGGTCGAGACCGACACGCCCTGGGAGCTGAAGGCCCGCACCACCGGCAAGACGACCAAGACCCTGCCGGCGCGCGAGCTGTGGGAGAAGATCGGCGAGGCGGCCTGGGCCTCGGCCGATCCGGGCCTGCACTTCAACACCACGATGAACGACTGGCACACCTGCCCGACCGGCGGGCGGATCCGGGCCTCGAACCCGTGCTCCGAGTACATGTTCCTCGACGACACCGCCTGCAACCTGGCCTCGGCCAACCTGCTGACGATGTACGACCGCCAGACCAAGCAGTTCGACGTCGAGGCCTTCGAGCACCTCAACCGCCTCTGGACGGTGGTGCTCGAGATCTCGGTGACGATGGCGCAGTTCCCGTCGAAGGAGATCGCCGAGCTCTCCTACAGGTACCGCACGCTCGGCCTCGGCTACGCCAACATCGGCGGCCTGCTGATGACGATGGGCCTGCCCTACGACTCGGATAAGGGCCGAGCGCTGGCCGGCGCGCTGACCGCGATCATGACCGGCGTGTCCTACGCCACCTCGGCCGAGATGGCCGCGGAGCTCGGGGCCTTCCCGGCCTACGAGGACAACGCGGACGCCATGCTCAAGGTGATCCGCAATCACCGCCGCGCGGCGCACGGCGAGGCGGAGGGCTACGAGTTCCTCTCGATCGCCCCGGTGCCGCTCGACCACGCCAACATCCCGCAGGGCAATCTCGGCGACCACGCCCGCGCCGCCTGGGACAGGGCCCTGCGGCTCGGCGAGGAGCACGGCTATCGCAACGCGCAGGCGACGGTGCTGGCGCCGACCGGCACGATCGGCCTCGTCATGGATTGCGACACCACCGGCATCGAGCCCGATTTTGCCCTGGTGAAGTTCAAGAAGCTCGCCGGCGGCGGCTACTTCAAGATCATCAACCAGGCCGCGCCGGATGCGCTGCGCGCGCTCGGCTACCGCGAATCCGAGATCGCCGAGATCGAGGCCTACGCGGTCGGCCACGGCTCGATGGGCCAGGCGCCGGCGATCAACCCGGGCTCCCTGCGGGCCAAGGGCTTCACCGACGACAAGATCGCCGCGATCGAGGCGGGCCTGAAGTCGGCCTTCGACATCAAGTTCGTGTTCAACCGCTGGACGTTGGGCGACGCCTTCCTCACCGACACCCTGAAGGTGCCGGCGGACAGGCTCTCCGACCCGACCTTCGAGCTGCTGCCGTTCCTCGGCTTCTCGCGGAAGGACGTCGAGGCCGCCAACACCCACATCTGCGGGGCGATGACGCTCGAGGGCGCGCCGGGGCTGAAGCAGGAGCACTACGCGGTGTTCGACTGCGCCAACCCGTGCGGGCGGATCGGCAAGCGCTACCTCTCGGTCGACAGCCACATCCGCATGATGGCGGCGGCGCAGCCCTTCATCTCGGGGGCGATCTCCAAGACCATCAACATGCCCAACGACGCCACGGTCGAGGATTGCAAGGCGGCCTACACCCTGTCCTGGCGCCTGGCGCTCAAGGCCAACGCGCTCTACCGCGACGGCTCCAAGCTGTCGCAGCCGCTGAACTCGGCCCTGATCCAGGACGAGGACGACGAGGAGGACATGGTCGAGGCGCTGGTGCAGGCGCCGGCCGCCGCCAAGGCGACGCAGCTCGCCGAACGAATCGTCGAGCGGGTGATCGAGCGGGTCGAGCGCATCCGCTCGCGCGAGAAGCTGCCGCACCGGCGCAAGGGCTACACCCAGAAGGCCGTCGTCGGCGGCCACAAGGTCTACCTGCGCACCGGCGAGTACGACGACGGCCGCATCGGCGAGATCTTCATCGACATGCACAAGGAGGGCGCCGCCTTCCGAAGCCTGATGAACAACTTCGCCATCGCGATCTCGCTCGGGCTCCAGTACGGCGTGCCGCTCGAGGAATACGTCGAGGCCTTCACCTTCACCCGCTTCGAGCCGGCGGGCTTCGTGCAGGGCAACGACGCGATCAAGAACGCGACCTCGATCCTCGACTACGTCTTCCGCGAGCTGGCGATCTCGTACCTCGCCCGCATGGACCTCGCCCATGTCGACCCGTCCGAGATCGGCTCGACCGTACTCGGCGGCGGCGAGGGCGACACCACCCGCGAGGCGGGCAAGCCGCAGCAGACGGCCGCCAGCGTCGTCTCCCGCGGTCTGCTGCGCGGCTCGGCCGACCGGCTGACCCTGATCCAGGGCGGCCCGTCCGGCGCGACCGTCGGCGTCGGCGCCGGCAACGCGGGCCAGTCGGCCCCGGCCGGCGGCGTGGTCCACGCCATGCGCGGCGCCACCGCGCTGAAGGCGGAGCCGGACTTCGCCGGCCACGCGGAGACGTCGATCGAGGCCCTGCCCTTCGCCAAGCCGGAGCGCAGCGTCGCCGACCGGCGCGCCGAGGCCAAGATGAAGGGCTACGTCGGCGAGGCCTGCCCGGAATGCGCGAACTTCACGCTGGTCCGCAACGGAACCTGCCTGAAGTGCGACACCTGCGGCAGCACGACCGGCTGCTCGTAGGCGCGGCGGTCGGCGTATAACGGAGAGGGGAGTTTGGGCCCAAAAAGAGGGAGGATTGGACCCTCGCCATAGGCAAGTTTGGACCCAACCCCCTCCAAGGCGGAATTCGAGGGAACGACACAAAGTCGAAAGGCCATTTTAAGCCTTACGGTGAAGAAACCTCGGTGCGATTACAGGGTGTTCCTGATAATTCCGCAGATGCGCCCCTCTGGTAGCCGTTCGAAGCATCACCTCAATTGTGCATCGTCCGGCAACGCGATGTTCCGGAGATCTGAACCAGCAGTAATGGCGGCCCGTGAAGGGCCGCCAATCTCCTTGATCGAACAAAACGTGAATAAGGCCAAGCTTGCTAGGTGGATGCCCGCCCCCCCGACCGGCCCTGTTTCGGCCTTCGTGCAGCGAGGTCAGCCGAAGCGTCGTTCGGTCCAGGCGAAATCCGCCCCTTGGTAGATCCACGAGGACGCCGATGACTGCACCAGTTCGACCTAGTCACGGCCTGCATGGCTTCCTGGCCCGCTATTGCCCGAAACCAGAAATTCTCCTCGAAATCCTCGGCAAGGAGCGTCGCCTCAAACACGTCGCGGATGGTGATCGCTTATGCTTGGCCGGCGACGAGGCCGATTGCGTTTGGGTCGTAGAGGAAGGCCGCTTCCGCATCGAAACGGAGGGCCTGATCGCCGTCCGTGGGCCGGGTGACATCCTCGGGGAAATGGCCTTTCTCCGGGAAGGGGCGCGTCGCGGAAACGATATCGTTTCGGACGGTCGCGGAAAGGTTCTGCGGATCGACCGATCCACGATTGACGGGATGTCGCCCGAGGCGCGGGCGCTCTGGTTTGAGACGCTCAGCAGGACGCTGGTCGTCAAGCTCGACGGAGCGTCAGTTCAGCGGTCCGAGTTCCTTCGAGAGATCTCCAAGGCCGAGCGGATCGTGGAACGCTTGGTCTGTCGCGAAGGGGTTGAGGCGACCATGGCTGCGCTCTCGGCGGTAGCGGACGAGCCGATCCCAATGGTCAAGAAGCAAGCGCTGGTCTGGTTCAGTGACGTTGCAGGGTTTTCCGCTCTCTCAGAGCGACTTGACGCCGATGGGGTCGGCGGTGTGCTGCGGAGGGTCATCGGGCCCCAGGTCGAAGAGATCGAGGCTGCTGGCGGGCAGATCGACAAATACATGGGCGACGGAGTCATGGCCTTCTGGCTCTGCCCCGGCGACGCCCGGCTCGCGCGTGCCGTCGCCGACGCTACTGGCGCGGCGGAGAGGGCAGTTGCTCGGGTCAACGAGATCGCACGGCGTGAGGACCTGCGAATCGGTATCCGCATCGGCCTCCATGCCGGAGAGGTCGCCGTTGGCGACTTCGGAGGCGGCCAACGCATCGCGTTCACGCTCGTCGGCCAAGTAGTGAATGCCGCGGCGCGATACGAGCAGTACAAGCCCAAACCCGGTACCAGGGACGGTGCGATCAGGCTGAGCGACACGGTCTACGGGCACCTGCCCCGGGAGCGACGCGCGGGCTTCAACCCGGACCCGGTGGCGTTCGTCGACAAGCACGACCGCCCCTTCACCGCATACCTGTCTCACGTCTGAAGGGAGCGCCCTATCATGACCTGGAAACTCACTGATAGCCGCGCCCGTATCACGAGGCTGATGCAGACCGTGCCCGCTTCCGCCATCGACGTGCGGCGGTTCGATCAAGGTTACCTGCAGCGGCGTGTCAACGAGTTGAACCAACGGGGCCGACGGCTTGGGCTTGACGAGGCTCCGATTGCCAATATCCCGAATAACCGGGCCGTCCTCGTGGATGGCGTGCATGTCTACGTGCAGCTTATCGACTACCACGCGCTGTTGCTCGACCATGGCTGCGAGACCGAGGCGAGCCATCGCAGACTCCTCCAGGCTCTACACCTCCATTATGCCGCGACCGATAGGGTGGTCGAGCAGTTCGAAGTCCAGCGCGTCGACTACCACGGCCCACGTTTGCACGCGGTCGTCGTAACGCCCGCGGCCAGCGAACGGGACCGCGTGCTCAAGGCGCTTGCCTTCGCCGCCACCTTGAAAGGGACCATCGAGGAAGCCGGACGAACGATGGGTGGCCAGCGGCTGTCGACCCACGTGCGGATCGGTCTCGACACCGGCATGGCGGTCGCCGTGAACAGTGGCAGGGGAGCGGAGCCCGAGCCGCTGTTCCTCGGGAGCCCGGCGAACTACGCAGCCAAACTCGCCGAGGGCAACGAGCCTGGCATCTTCATGAGCGACCGCGTCAGGACGGTCTTAGACGAGGGCGGGGTGGGCCTGGTGCAGGAGCGCCGCGTCGCGCTCACGCAGGACAGTCAGTATCGCTACGCTAACATGAGCCAGGGGCGTCCATCGTGGGACGCCAGTGACGGCTTCACTCGAGCTAAGGTCCAGGAGGCTCTCCGCTCGCTGCAGAACGATGCGGCGCTCTCGGCTGTCACGGCGAGCGAGGCGGTATTTCGCTTCCACCACCACGAGCCGCCCCTCCGAACAATCCGGTTCGAAGACCTGATGCCGAGCCGCACGGTGCGCATGCCAGCCGTATCGGTCTTTGCCGACATCTCCGGCTTTACGGCCTACGTCGATACCTGCATCGCGACCGGTGGCGTCCAGGAGATGACCGCCAATCTCCACGTCATCAGGGGTGAGCTGGCGGAGTGCTCACGCGACGATTTCGGCGCCAGGAAAGTCCGCTTCATCGGCGATTGCCTGCATGGCCTGATCGCTGAGGGGAACCGGGTGGAGACGGACCGCTCCGCCAGCGTAGATTCCGCCGTGCGGCTCGCCGGCGGCCTTAGGTCGTCGTTTGAGCTCTGCAGGACCATGCTTCCCGGCGTTGGCGCCTTGGGTCTGGCCATCGCGCTTGAACTCGGTCAGACCCCTATAACGCGGCTCGGCATCCGTGGGGATCGCAGCGTTCGTTGCGCCGCCAGCAAAGCGGTTTCCACATCTGAGACGCTGCAATCCGGGCTCGAAGGCACGCAGACGGCCTTGGGACCGGACGCGACTGAAGCCGCCACGTTCCGTATCCGCCAGCTGTTCCGCTACGGGCCGGTCGAGAACCTGGACTATGAGGCGGTCGAGACTTTCCTGGGGGGCTTTGTCAAGATCCCTGCAGCTCCGACCGTAACGTCGCGCCGGCCCGAGTTGCGCGCCCATGCGAGCCAGTAGGGCCGAGCGCTTCACCCACGCGGCTGCGGCAGTCCCGTTGTGGTTCAGCGTCACGGACAGAAGCCGAACGCGCTTAAGGGGCGTCGCCAAGCTTGCGTCCAACTCGGCTGCCGGAGACGAGCGGGTCCTTCTTGATATTTCCCTGGAGACTACGGGGGTTCGAGTCCGCGAAACCCTTCCCGGAACACGATTTCCTGCCCGGTGCCCCGAACGCCACGTTGAAGATGACGGCTGGTTCTGCCTTGGTTTGTCCTCGGGCTGGATGGTCGAGGACGCCGCGAGCGCGTCGACGTGGTGGGCCGCTCTGGAGGACTTCCTGAAGCTCCAGCGGGTTGCGGCGCGAAGCGGGCTCTGGCCCGACCAGAATGCCCTGTCGCACGGCGCGGCCGGGAAGCATCACCGCGATGCCCTCGCCCTGGCAGGCGAGGTCGGCCTACTCGACGCCTACGAACGTCACGTCTCCGGCGAAAGATCGGTTGTGGCGGCCCTAGACGCTGCCCTGACAAAGGACAGCAGCAGGCTCATCAACGGACGTGCGGCTTGCCCATGCGGACGGTCCCGACAGGGTCGACCCGTGCTCAGGCGGAAGTGCCCGCATCGGGCGAAGGTGTTGGCCCTGCTCCAGGAAGAGCGATCCCGTGAGCGAAAACTGCAGGAATATTGGACGTGGATGGCCGGAACGGCGTGTTGCTGCACCATGAAAGGCTGTCCGCTAGCCGCGTGACCATGCTGGAATTTGTACCCCGTGGACAAGTGGGTGGGGACGCCCAAACACCGGTACAGTGGCCGCGCGAGGGCTAGGCAGAACGCGAGGCGAGCGACCGTATCCGACGCGTCAGGATCGGCCAGGGCAGACGCCATCGGCTCTCCTCCTCGGAAAGCCGCCCATCGAAGCACAACCCCGACCCAGCGAGAACCTTAAACGATTCAAGCCGGTCGGTGCCTGCTCTAGGTCAAAGGCAGGCCAGTGCTGGAAAATCTTGTACAGCCCCGTGAAGATCCGCCGGATTTGAGTTTTGCGTCCCTCAAGGAGGGCGCGGACCATTGAGGCTGAAAATAAAATAGGTCGCTGTTTGGTCGCCTAAATAGGAAATACGTTGTGCTTTCATTTGTTTTCCTTGTTGTGCTGTCATAAAGGGGGGCGCAGCGCACAACGACCATGCCCATAGGAATATCGCGCACAGATTGCTGTATTCAGCAAATATATTTGCGCGATTTTGTTCAGGAAAATTGCTGCCACTTGCCGACTGGGGAGCTGCCGCTGTAGACAAAGCAATGCTTGAAAACGACCAAGGTCCACTGTGGGAACCTCCGAAGGCTGAGAAGCCGGAACTTTCTCTTCCAGAGCGTATCGCTTTGGTCAGAGAGTTGCTGGCAGCTCTTGACATAGTTATGGGTGATATAAGTCGCACACACTTTACTGGTGGACTCAAAGAGCAGTCCTACGACATTGTGCGACGCGCAGCTATCATTCGCCAGCGAGAAGGCCTTACGGCAATTCTTTCACTTTGCGACACAGGTAGCGCTGCGTTTGGGGTTTGTCTGCTTCGGCCAGCGTATGAGGAGATGCTTTGGCTGGAGTATTTATCAAAACACTCCGATGTGGCAAATGAACTGCTCCACTTGATGGGCCAAGCCAGTATCAAGGAGCATATGCGCGTGCAGATGGATTACTTGAAGCGCGACGGAATGCACGCCGTGGGCTTCACAATGAAGTTTGCAAAGCTCTTTATCGCTTCCGCACCAGCAGCCACCGCCGGTATCAAAGCCATTGGGGCGAAACTCGGATGGCGCCGCGAATCCGATAAACCCAGTGTTGCGCATATCGCCCAACAGGTTGGGCGGAAAGATGAGTACGATTACATCTATGAAGCTACGTCGCGGTTCGTGCATTTTTCGCCGCACGAACTTATGCGTAGAGCGTGGGGCGATCACGAAACAATGCACATATCTTCTGACCATTTCGCAAAATACTGGGCGCTATTTTCGCTGCATTGGGGTCTTCGGATTTTCTTGAACTCCATCAGGGCTGTCCACGATATATTCCCCGATGACAGTGCCAAGCGTGAGTCCTACGATAAGATAACGGAAATTATCCAGTCTGGCATTTTGCCCCCGGTTCCTATCATTACTGAAGCCGAGCTTGATTGGAGCTACATGAAGCGTAAGACCTAATCTTATCCTTTTGTCCCAAGACACTCCGCCGTTTTTCATCATTAGCTATTGGCAGGCCGTTAAATGATTTCTGGGAATATGTTTGGTTCTGCGCCAGTTAATCCGGAGGCTGTTGCCTATCATGAAGCGGCTCACGCTGTTGTGGCGGTTAAACTGGGCATGGTGATTGAATCCTGTACTGTTATCAGAACTGCCAAACACTTTGCTCATGTGACGCTGGAGACTCGATACGAGCCACCCGCTACCCCTCATAAGCCGACGCCGCCGGAGGTCACCCGCGTAACCAACTACGCCCGGATGGCCTACGCAGGGCATTTCGCGGAGAAGAAGAAATTTGGCCCTTCCCATGCGCCTGGCAGTGAGATGGATACTGCGGACGTGGAGGATTATGCCGCTGATCTATACCCGGAAGGTGACCAGAGGCATACATGGAAGACGGGCGCCATAGGCGCATCGCGGCAGGATGTGGAAGCCTGGTGGCCCGCCATTGAAATGCTGGCGCAAGAAATACTCACCTTAGGAGACCGGACGCACGCAGATGTCCTGGCGGTCATAGCCCGCACTGGCGTCTAGAGCAGTGTCCGATCGGATTGAATCGATTGGGGTTTTGAGAGCGGCGCAGATGTGATTCGATGCCCGGCTTTCCAGGAGGAGAGCCGGATGCCCTCAGCCCTGTTAGCCGATCTGCGTGAACGCGTCGTGGTGGTGATCGAGGCAGGCGCCTCACGCCGGGAGGCCGCCCGACGCTTCGAGGTCAGTCCTGCCAGTGCCGTGCGTTGGCACGAGGCCTTCGTGCGGGAAGGCCGCAAACGGGCCAAACCGATTGGCGGCGATCAGCGTTCGCACGCCATCGAGGCCCAGGCCGACCTGATCCGTCAGACCTATGAGGCCAAGCCCGAACTGTTCCTGCGCGAGTTGCGCGCCCGACTGGCCGAACATGGCCTGCTGGTCGGGGCGAGCAGCCTATCCCGCTTCTTCAAGCGCCACGGCATCACGCGTGAAAAAACACCGGCCAGGCCGCCGAGCAGGATCGGGAGGACGTCAAGGCGGCGCGCCTGGCCTGGTTCGAGGGCTAGTCCGACCTCGATCCGGACAGGCTCGTATTCCTCGACGAGACCGCGACCAACACGAAAATGGCGCGTCGCTACGGGCGGGCTCCGCGTGGTGAACGCTGCCGGGTGGCCGTACCGTTCGGGCACTGGAAGACCATCACGGTCACGGCGGGGCTGCGGGCCAGCGGCCTGACGGCGACCGCACTCTTCGACGGCCCCATGACTGGGGTCCGCTTCCGCCGCTATGTCGAAGAGACCCTGGTGCCGGCTTTGAACCCGGGTGACACGGTCGTGCTCGACAACCTGCCCGCCCATAAGGTCAGCGGCATCCGCGAGCGCATTGAGGCGGTCGGGGCCCGGCTGCTTTACCTCCCAGCCTACTCGCCCGACTTCAATCCATCGAACTCGCCTTCGCCAAGCTCAAGGCCTGCTTGCGTGCCCAGGCTGCTCGCACGGCCGCGGACCTCTGTGACACCCTCAAGAAAGCCTTCGAGCGCTTCACACCAGTCGAATGCCGCAACTACCTGATGGCCACAGGCTACGATGCCTTTGATCCAACCTGGTCGGATGCAGCTCTAGTGCTAGTGCATCGATCCAGACGGAGGCTTCAGCCGAGTCTGGAAAAATTGATACTAGAACAACGAGCTAGTGCTCACCCGCATGAACGAAGTGAGTGCGTCTGAGCCCTAGAAGGGTCCATTGTATCATCTAGCCATGATCGAAAACTGAAACGGACATCCCGACCAGAAAAGCGCAATCAGCACAGCAGCTTATTTCCGATCCATATATTATGATATTTGCGCAAAGATATAGTGCATTTCAGTTATAAGTTATGGATGAGAAAGCCGCATTATGACATGAAGCCGAACAACTGCTGTTGCTGTCAAATTCAGCCAGTTGAATAATCAAATAGAGGATGGATTAGTCTTATAGTCGTCTATTACCGCAACTATTCTCTCAAGTAGAGGGTCGAAACCACTAAAATTAATCGATTTTTTGTTCGGCCTTACTACTTTTTCAGCAAAAACTTGCTTTCCATATTTTCCAGGGGCCAGATGCTTTTTGTTTAAATCCAGTGTCTTTGTTTCTAGAACTGTTTTCAAAACTATATCTTCGAAGAAGCTTTCAATGCAAGTCATATTTTTGACCTTGCCAACCTCTGGTGTTTTCACGAGGTACAAATTTGAATAAATGCGGTAAAATTTATCGGTTTTGTCTAAAGATATATCCTTATGAGGGGTATTTCCTCTTACAACACTGAATATATCTTTTGCACCTTCGTCGTTATCGATTAGTATTATGACGGGATGAGATAGAGAACCATGCTTGAATTTTCGTAGAATCTTGGCGTATCTCTCAATGAAAAACTTAATATCACTACTGCCGCCCCCAAGCTGAAGCACGTCTCTAACAGTGCTGGTAAATTTCAAGTACCTTACTGTGTGTACAAATTTACCCCCATTCAAACTTCCTAATTGGGGATGAAATTTAGATAGCATTTCTACAGCAGACTTTAGGTATATTGCGTCCGTCTTTCCTTCGGTGACAATAAGGGGTGATTTAAGATCGACAAAATTTTTGTAGAATAGAAAGAGATGGTATAATTTTCGAATAGCCGCTGATGTTGCTTCTTTCTTCTTCTCTACACTTGCTCGCCGATCAATCGTGTTTTTAACGTGATAGACATAGCTGAGCATTCCACCTAGAGAGCCCAAAGTATCAAATTCGACCTTCACAGGAGGATCATTAGCCGATCCGCCCGCAAATACGGCTGGGGTCACCCTGTAATATTTTCCGCTTTTGAACAGCAACGAACACATTGAACGGACATTCCTGTAGTATTCTTGTTTAATATTTACTTTATCATTCACAATTAATCCGGTAACAAGCTGGCGGGATGCTTTAAATTGCATCCTGGTTTTGTTATTATTTACCTGGAAGCCCCGATTAGTTATTTCAGATGTTAAAGCAAATCCAAGTACCCACCTTGGCGATCCAGCAGGGTCAGGGTGCGCAAGTTCGCTAGGAAACTGAGCGCGATTTGTAGAAAAAGTTATATCGTCAGCATATCTTGAGTAAGTGCATTTATACAGCCTGGCTAGACGTATCAGCCTAACATCGAGAAGCCTACCAACTATATTTGATATTATTGGAGAACATGGACTGCCTTGCGGAAGCGAATTGGCATGACATGCAATTTGAGCAATAATAGTCGCGACGTCTTGGTGAAATTCAAATCTTTTGTCTTTAATAAATATTCCTCTGACTCTGCCAAAATTTATTGTCGAAAAAAATTCATTCAAATCTATGTTTAGTACGTAACGCCTGCGCTTATGCACTTGAGCGTTGGTTATGATTGAGCGGTCTTTTATAAAACCGTGAGATACAGTCTTAAATCCATTTTTTTTCGGTTCGATCTCATCGAGATACGAATATAATAAATCAGAAAGCCGTTTTTGAAGTAGATTAAGCCTGTCGACCGGGGCTTTGATTGTCCTCAGACCACCACTTTGTTTGGGAATAGAAAATTCTGTGTACTTATTGGCATCGGGAATATGATATAATATGGCCGATAGCCCACTTGGCTTATAATTCAATATCTTAGCTAAGTCAGTTAAAGATTTTGCTTCTTTAAGAGATTTAACTACTGACACTGCATAAATCCAGATTTAAATGAAGCTTGCAGGTACTCATATGCGAGATGACGACCCATAATGGACCATCATGAAAGCGCAATAATGGAATACGGGAAGCAATCGCCTCCTAACATCCTTATCTTATATCGCGATACGCGATAACAACTCTACCTGCAAGCCAAACAGGTGTATGAACGAACTCTAAGTGGCTTTCAACGGGCAATTTCGCTTCGCTGTCACACTTTCAACAAATCGTCCCACCGCGTCGTCCGTCGAGGTGACAGGAACTCCGCCCGGAGCTTCCACCCGCGCTCGATGCCGCTGCTGGCGTAGCGCACGCGGTCGCGGCCGTACCGGTGGTTGGCCGCGATCGGCATCACCACGCCGCTCCAACTCCGCGGCGCCGACCCGACGATGATCCGCGAACGCTTCAACGTGGTCCTGAAACGCACCGTCCTGGTGATATAGGGGTCCCCCTGCCTTGACCTTAAGGAGGATAGCCCGGACAGCAAAACCATCTGCACCAGCCGGAGCTTTGGGCAGGCCGTGGAGGGCTTTGACGAGCTGGCCCTGGCGTTGAACGCCTACGTGTCGCGGGCGGCCGAGAATATGCGCCGGCAGTCCTTGATGCTGCGGTGGCCGGAGAAAAGGTCACCGCATCTATTCCCATTCGATCTCCTGCTTCAGGGCTTCGAATGCGATGCGCCGTCTCAGGATCTCGGCCAAGCCTTCGATGACGGCCTCGCGATCGCCGTCGAGGATCGCACAGAGTTCTTCGATGGCCTCAGCCAGCGGCTGCAGGTCGCCGAGGTCGGGTTCATCGGGGGGAAGCGCGAACATCACGTGGTTCCCATCTGGAGAGCCGATACACGAACCTCAGCTTGGCGCGCAGGCGCCGCATGAGCTTGCATGATCCGGTCGATGTCCTTGGCAGAGAGATAACCCGCCTCGGCAAGTTCCGTGGCGATCGCCCGCAACGCCGGCGTTTGTGTCTCCAGGACGGTACGAGCTCGCGCATAAGCTGCACGTAGCCGCGCAGCCACCGTCTCGACGAGACCGTGGGCGAGGTAGAGTGAGCTATCCGCCGGGTCGACGTAGTAGGGTCCCAGCTTGCCGAGCCCGAACTGCAGGTCGATGTTGCGGGCAAGTGCTGTCGCCTGGGCGAGGTCCGAGCTTGCGCCCAACGCGCTACCGATCGAGACCTCGCCGAACTCGATTTCTTCGGCCGCGCGTCCGGCAAGCAGCATGGCGAGCGCCGCCTCGATCTGCGGTAGCGTCGCAGCACCGTCGACTGGAGGTTCGAACTGGGCTTCGCCGCCTCCGTCGTGAAGCGAAAGGTCGACGATCGGGCAGTAGCCGAGCGAGTGGCCAGCGATCGCATGGCCCGCCTCGTGGATAGCCGCGCGCCGCCGCGACTCCTCAGACATCGCGAGCCGCCCCTGGCGAATCTCGGCCAGGATGTCCTCTAGACCGATCTCGCGTGCTGCGCGCCGCGCTGCCCCCCTGGCTCGGCGCACGAAGGCCTCGACATCGGCTCCGGTCTTGCCGCGCGCGGCGAGCGCGAGCGGCAGCAACGAAGCGTCGGCCAGTGCGTTCGGTCCGAGATGATGCCGGAAGATCTTGACGAGGCTCGTCGTGTCCGGCCTCTCGATGGAAATTTCCCGGTCCAGGCGTCCGGCTCGTTTCACGGCGGGATCGATCTTCTCCGGGTGATTCGAAGCTGCGACTACGACGACGCCCGGGCGCTCCTCGACGCCGGCGAGTAACTCGAGGAACAGGTTCACCACCTGGGTCCAGTACTGGACATGCTCACCGCGGATCTGCGCGCGGTCCGAGATCCCGTCGAGTTCGTCGATGAACAGGATGCAGGGGGCCTGGGCCCGAGCCTGGGCGAACGCCCTGCGTATCGCCTGCAGGGTACCGGAAAGGTAGTCCGACGCGTTCCACTCCGCGACCGAGGTCGCCACCAAGGGGACGCGCGCGGATTTCGCCAGGGCGCGGGCGAAGCTGGTCTTGCCGACGCCTGGCGGACCCGACAGCAGCAGGCCCCGATTGTCGATATCGGCCCAGGCGAGACGACCGACACGATAGGCCTGCAGGTCGACGGCAAGGGCCAGGCCCCAATCCTTGGCCGCACCATACCCGTCGAGGTCCTCAAGCGACGGGCCCGTCTGGAGATAATCGGCCTTGGTTACCGTCACCCGAACGAGTGCATCGATGCAGGCATCTGGCGAGGTAGCGCCCCGGAATGCGATCGGCAGGTCGGCGATGTCGAGGGTTCGCACCAGATCGGGATCGATTCGTCGTGTCGGACATCCGCCGGTGACCGCTTCGATGACGAGGTCGAGCCCGCTCCGATCCAAGCCTGGGAGCACGATGCGATGCTCGGCCGAGCGCAGGAGATCGCGCGGCAGCTGGCGCATTGGATCGGGGGCGACCCCGACGATAGGAACCCGCGCGTGGAGCGCCGCGGCGACCATGGTGTTGCCGACATCCGGCCTGTGATCTTTGTGCGAGCCGTCGCGGACGAGGAGGCCAGCCTGCTTCGCTCCCAGAGCAACCGCTCGGTTGCCACTCAGATCTATCGCATGGACACCGGGTCGGAAGGCGCATCTCTCAAGGACGTCCCGCACCGGCTCGACGAGATCGGGCAGATGGGTGGTGATGACGACGACCGGGGCCTCGCGTCGCAGCCGCCGGACGAGACCGTCTTCCACCTCGATGGCGCGCGCGACGAGCACGGCAACCGCGGCGAGATCGGCTGGAATGGGTATATGCTCGGTCTTCCGCTCGCCTTCGGTCTGCGCCAGGATACGCTCGACCGGATCGTCACTCTCTTGGTCAAAATCGCAATCCAACCCGAGATCGCCTTTGAGCTTGGTCTTCCTACGCTCATCCTGTGCGAGGGTTCGCAGGAACGCGCGGGCAAGCGCATCGGGCACGTGGGCGTCTGGATGCTGGTCGTTCGGGGTCGTCGAGGACGGCAACATGGCATGATCTCCCACGGCCGGTCAGCGGCGCCGGCCGTCAGCGTAAGGGCTGGATCAGATGCAGCGACGCGGCTGGCTCTACAGGGTCGGAGCGCTCGGCGGGCGTCGGCTTCAGGAGATCGCCTGCTTCATAGGCGATGAGGCTCTATGGAACATAACAAGAACGAAGACAAGCGGCATAACACGGATGCCGTTCCCAGTCTGGAGGTTAAAAGCAATACGCACGACTCGGTCCGGATCGCCAGGCGTTGCCCTGTTGGATGGTGACAAGCGTTCGCAAAGGAACGATGCTCATTCAAATGGGAGCGCGTTGCGTCGTGCTTTCATATCTATCGCCCAGCGAGGGAAGGAACGTGACCGAGGGTTCGCATAGCCATGTCACGCCCATGTCGGGTAGCGAATTTCGCGCACGCCTTCGCGAACTTGGTCGGACGCAAAGTGGTTTTGCACGTGAGATCGGCGGATCTCATCGCAGCGTGACCCGCTGGATCAGTGAAGGGCCGCCTCCGGAGGTTGCTTATCTGATTGACTTGCTTGCCACTCTAGAGCTGCACATTGGACAATCGACCACGCGCACCGATGATAAATCGAACGAGTATCAGGTCGATAGTGCACTCGACCGACTCCTCGTGCAGGCAACCGCGTCCGGGCGCCGGGCGGAACTTATTGCCGGAGTACACCAATGGCTTCGGACCGTTGCCGACAAATCGGATGAAGTCAGATCGACTCTCGGAAATTCAAATATGTCGTAGGCACGGCCTCTCGCCCGATGTCTGCAACTGATCGCGCATTCGACGAAAACTGCATACTATCACCGCTTTCCACAGGCATCGAGGGCACCATGTGGGTTGTGCATCGCCATTTTGGCTATAAGCTCAGTCAGAGCAGTTCTAGAAATTAAAGCTTGCTCAAATCAGGCCCATGATTACGGCCTAAATAAAAATGGACGCTATGAAATTCTCTTCAACGTGATTTAGCCGAGCGTGCAATTTAGTGCGATGCCGGCTCTCACAAGGCATCGTGGAGCGATTGGAAATGCTTGTCCTAAATCAAGAATATATTGAATATCATCAAACGGTAAGACCACACAGGCCGGGCTTTCAATCCTACAAGACCTCACGGCCGATCGCATACATTCAGCGTTGGCATCGCGATGTTTTGGTCCAGTTGACCCTGGATCCGATCGCTCTCCGCATCGAGCCGGGCCCAGGCACTGAGACGCCGGAGGTTTTCGATCTGCTCGTTACAACGGCGAATGGCGTCGTCCATCTTTTTGCGTTCCGGGACGATCTGCCGACTCCACCGCGACCTCCGGACGGCAACTATGTCTCTCTACGGAGATCCTGGGTGCTGAAGGAACCACGAGCCGCAAACGCTCGCGCTATCTGGTCAATGCGGAAGAAAATCGTCTCCCCCACGGACAGGCTTAGAATCCTGCTTCGTCTGAAAGTCTATCCGAATGGCCTTCCAATCTCGGATTTACTTGACTGCGTCCTTGGATCACCGGGCGAACCTGCGGAAGCTATCTTGGCACTTGCATGCGAAGGGCTTGTCTTACTGAGTCTGGACAGTCCCCTGGTGCCAGATACGATCGTCCGTCTGCATCATCCAGAGCATCGGACGGATTTAAGCGCCTGACCTGCCGCATGGCCAGAAGGGAGCGAAACCCCTACGGTTCCGGATGCATTGTCTCCGCCAGGCTCGGATCCCAGCGGTTCCGGATCTGTCGAGATCCGAATGGCGCGACCTAGGGAGCCCATCCGAACCTCATCGAATTCCACTTGTCAACAGAGCCTGATGCGTCCAGAAAGGTGTGGACGAATCATCCGTGGATGGCGTCCGGATCGATCCAAAGAGAAGGCTTCGAATGGCGCAACGGCAGCGTGAGATCGAGGTAGCGGACGCAGAAATCGCCGAGTTGGATGCCCAATACGTTGCCGCCGAGCTGCAATTGCGTCAGGTAGCTGCGAAGCGGGACAAGGCCAAGTTGCGGAAGCGCCTGCTCGAAACGTTGCTCTCCATTGAAAATGATCAGGAGGTCGAACAAGAACAGGTTACTCAGATGCTGGAAGGTTTGATCAGCCAGCGTGTCAAGAAAATGCCTACCTTCAGCGGCGTGGCTCCGTATGCGCCGCTCCCGGAAGGACGCTCCTTGCACTTGGCCGACCCGATCGTGGATCGACACAAGCTAGACGAGATGATGGGGAGCATTAAGCCAAACCGGCACCAAGTATGTCATATGATCGTTGACCTATTGGAAAACTCATACCCTGAAGGTCAGGGTACAGCAGAAATAGACAAACCCATTCTAAAAACCGGCATTGTTAAAGAATCCGTACTTGCAAAATGTAAATCCATACTGCGCGAAAAGGGCGTTATAAAATTCGATAGAAAATCGGGTTCTTGGTTGCTTGATTTGTGACATAACCATTGCAGCCGCGCATTATCGGATATTTTTAACCTCCATATGTACTTAGAAACAATTATCCATAGCGCAATCAAAAGGCGGCACGCCGCAGCTTTTATTGACCGTGTAAGCGACATGGCAAGATAGACAAAGATAACCGAGCGAAAACGATGTACAATGAACCGTGGCATCAAACGAAACGAGCGCTTCAAGCCTAAGCTCAAAGCGCTCGTAAGCCGTCGACGGCTCTTAGGCTTGGCAGCGAACAGCCGTCGATCAATCCCGCCTCGCGGCGGACCGCACGTACGTCGCCGTAAGCGCAGGCGGCAATCACTGCATGTTTGATCACCGATGGCAAGCGCCACCGGAGTGATGGCCTGTGCCTACGGCACCGAAAGGTGACCGAAATGCTCCCCAGAACCTCGATTCCTCGCGCTGGCGCTGCCGGTGCGCACGTTCCCGGCCCTCTCCCTGAACCGTGGACGCCCCCCAGCCCATCCATCGCCCATCGTCAGGTTAGCTTGACCTCGAAGGGCCATGTGCGCGGTCGGACCCTGACGCATGAGCCGACGCCGCGACGAGTCTTCGTCGAAAGCTATGGCGAACTCTCGGCCGTTCACACTCTCATGGCACGACCGGATGTCGTTCACCTACGTGAACAGGCCGAGCCTGTCGATTATATCGATGATTTTGGGGTACATCGGCGGCACTTTTTCGATTTCATCGTCACGCTTGCCAATGGCGACAAGGTTGCTGTTGCTTACCGACCTCACGAGAGGGCCGTCCGAAAGGATTTTGCCAGCAAGCTTCGGTTGATAGCGGCGCAGATGAACCCTTCAATTGCGGACCGTGTCGTACACATGTCCGAACGGCACCTGCCCAAGGAAATCGTTCGCGACGCGACGCTTCTCAGAGCGGTCAGACGGGACAACCGTCCCGAGGACGACGCTGTTGTCGCGGCCATCGTGGGGACCCTGTTGGGGGTGACCACGGTTGGGGATCTCGTTCGGGCCAGCGGACTCAAGGGGCGAGCCTTCCGGGCAATCGTTCGCCTCATCGGTGATGGCATCCTGAAGATCGTCGGCACTCGCGGCATCACCTACGCCACGCGGATCACCCGGGGCACTGCCGCTAAAGGAGGCCTGTGATGGCCCAGCCTCCAATACCAGCCGCTAGACGGGTCAATCGTTTGCGATTTGGGCCCCATGATCGGGTGACTCTCGGCGGCCGTGCCTATTGTCGGCCGAAGCAGACACCGATTGGCTGGGCTTTTGGCCGGGACGATGCTCCCGAACTCACGCAGGAGCTCACGCACGAGACCATCGAAGCCTACACTGGTCGGCCGGGGTATCGCTACGAACGTGATTATTACGCCTCGACCGTCAGCCGCCAACGCTCAGCCGGTCTTGCTCGGTCCATGGATGACGTCCCTCCGCACAAGAAGCCAGAGGTCTTGTTCCGTTTTCAGGTTTGCGACCGCTTTCACCGGCTTTGTAAAGAAGGAGTTGTCACAATATCTGACAGAGGGATCGTTAAGGCCCTCCCTATAATCGCTGCCGAAGTTGCTCTTCTTGAATGCTCGAAGGTGCGTCCAACTCTTCTGCGGACACCAAAATCTGTATTGGCTAGCTCCAGGGCGTCCTCGAGCGGCGAGACCAAACGTCGGGGCGGTCGGCAACGTGGTATCCCTACGTCGGGAAAGCCAGAAATCTCTCTGCGCAAGATGCCGCCTGTGTCGACCTTCTGGAAATGGTGGAAGAAGTATCGTGCATCGGAACGTGCCCCATGGGGGCTAAAAGACAATTATGGAAATTGCGGCGGTGTCCCGCAGCCTGTATGCACGGAAGCCTTTGCTGTTTTGCAGCAGATGGCCGTTGATTATGGGACCCGCGAGCAGCCTTCAAAGGCTCTGCTCCTTGAGCGGATGCGCAACAGGATTTTCGCACTAAACCAAAATCGGGCAGACGACGTCAAAGTCGTTTGTCCCTCACGCAAGCAACTTTACGACCATCTAGCCAGCCTGCAGAACATCCGTGTCGTTGCAGGGCGGAAAGGTGGTGATGCTGTTCGTCGCAAGTGCAGCCCTATCAGTCAAGGCATGGGAATCGTCCTGCCTCTTGAACGCGTCGAGATGGATCATTGGGAGGTTCACCTTCAGAGCGTCCTCGTGGCTATCGGGTTGTGGGACAGGCTCAGCCGTAACAAGCGTCGAAGCATCGGCCGGATGCACCTTTGCGTCGCCATCGACGTAGCTACGAAGGTGATACTCGGGATGCACCTGTCCGAGACACCGACCTCGGCCGACGCCATCGCGGTCGTTCAGGCCATCGTGAGCGACAAAAGCCCGTTCGCTGATGCCGTCGGGGCGGCTTTGCCGTGGGACATGCATGGCACACCGGAAACGATCGCGACCGATGGAGGGTCGGCGTTTACAGCCGACGATTTCGGCTTGGCTGTCGCAAGTCTTAGGTGCGATCACATCATTCCGCCCGGCGGCGTGCCCAGCCTGCGCGGTACCATGGAGCGGTTCTTCAGGACCGTTCACATGCGGCTGATCTCGCGGTTCCACGGCAGGACTTTCGAGAACATGCTCGTCCGTGGGGATTATCCCGCTGAAAAACTCGCCAACCTCGACACGCGAGACCTTGCCTGGGTGATCGTTCGCTGGGTCGTCGACGTATATCATGCCAGCAAGCATGACGGTCTCGGCGGGGTGACGCCACGCAACGCGTGGCTGGAAGCCGTTGAGCTTTACGGAACCACGCCGCCGCCCGATCCGCATGTCCGGCGTAGCATCTTCGGTATTCCACTCGTCAGGACCCTTAACCAAGAGGGCATTCGCATTCTGGGGGTTCGCTATTGGAGTGATACCCTTGTCGAGGAGTTCTTCGACCGGGGAATCGTAGAAATCGAGATCAAGCTTGATCCGGCCGATATCGGAGAAATCTCAGTCCGCATCGGACGGGATTGGCACGCGGCGCGATGCGTCCGGCGCGATGTAGCCGGCATCAATGTCGAGACCTGGATCGAGGCCGCATCCGAGATGCGCCGTATCAGGGGCGAACAGGCTGACTTTAACGTAAACGTCGTCCGGGATGCCGTCGACGCTATCGAGATGGTCGGAAGAGGCGCTGCGGATCGCGAGGGCATCGCCAACCCGACCCTGACAAGTGATCAGATCGACAATGTCGAGCGAACCGCTCTGCTTGGTTTCTCGATCCCCGATCCGATCGCCGAAGCAGCTGCCGAGGACATCGACGGCCTCCTTGCCGGCGGCATACCCGTCACAGGGACGGCAGGGCCCCTGCAGGCACCTCTTGAGCCCAAGACGCCGCAAGCGCGTCGTCCGCCCGAACTCATCCAGGACAACCCCGACGATACGGACGACAACATCTTCGATTTCGAGGATTAGTCATGACCGAGCAAAATCCCAAACTCCCCGTTTCCGCCCGGGAGTACCTGAGACTGTTCCTTTGTCAAGGTGACAGTACCCCTAGTGTAATGGAGAAGGTGCGCCGTCGCTATATTAAGACCAAACGTGACGACATCCTACTTGCAGCATTCGACAAACTGCTGACCGACCTATGCGAGAGGCCTGATCCCGGACGCCGAGACAATAATTGGGGTGAGGCTGGCGAAGTAAATCTGTTGCTGGTGCTAGGCCCGAGTGGGGCCGGCAAGACACGCAGCCTGAAGCGCCTTTTCTCGACCCATCCCGCGCTACGAAACGCGAAGGGGCAGCAGGGACCGCTGATATCCCTCTCCGCACCAAGTCCATGTGGGGTAAAAGAACTCGGCAAGGCCATCCTTAAAGCAACTGACTATACCATCATGCGAACACACGTCGATGGGCCTGAGATCTGGGGCATGATTCGGAAGCGCCTCCCGCTGCTCGGTGTACTACTCATTCACATCGATGAAGCTCAGCACGGAACCCAGATTCGGGATCACACTGAAAAGCAGAAACTGCTTAATTCTTTGAAGGCACTTATGGTCGATCGCGGTCATCCAGTCGCCTTTATACTTTCCGGCCTCCCAGAAGTTGCCGATTTCATTTCAATGGACGAGCAGGTCGCCCGGCGCGCCGGATGGATCAGCGTTCATTCTGTCTGCTTGCCGTCTGATACGGTCATGCTGACAGAGGCCCTGAAGTCTTTCGCAAACCTAGCCAAGCTCGATGTATCGGCGAATGAGGTCACGCGGCTACTGCCTCGTCTCGTACACGCAAGCGACAACCGCCTGGGCATACTGGTCGAGGAAATCCATGGCGCCATCCGCTATGCCCTCGGTGTTAAGGCCACGGAACTCAAGGTGATCCATTTCGAAAAGTCGTTCGGGGAGAGGACGGGCAATCTGCCTCAATGGAACCCCTACGCCAGGTCTGACTACAAGGCAGTCGACGTTTGGCGGATGCTTGCCACCCGGGACAAGCCAGATCCGGCGGTGACGAAGAATCGCAAGTCCGTCCGCTCCAGCGAAACGAAGGGAGATCGGTCGTGATCGGCCCCCTTCGCCTAACGGTCCCACATATGCCGGACGAGACAGCCACCAGTCTCCTGTCGCGTCTGGCGGCTCGCAATGGGCTCACCACTGCCTTGGGTTTCTGCCAGGATAACCTGCTGAGAGCACAAGCCGTAACCGACGGTGATCCGACCGCGATTAGCCGCCTGGCTGAACTTGCCGGCGTCGATCCGAATCCCCTGTTCATGAACACCTTCCCTCGGACCAGCGATGGGGCTCAGCACCTGGGCAAGGAGCGCATCATGTCGCGCTGGATGGCTCGAACGCGCCTGCGGGTATGTCCAGCCTGCCTGCTGAGGGATGCTTCCACCTCCAGCCTACTTCCTGATGCGGCAATGTATGGGCGAACCTGGTGGGAGATCGTATTTATCCAGACGTGCCCGCTTCACAGTTTGCCCCTCGTGGATCTCGCTGCTGAAAAATCAACGATTCACGATTTCGCCGCCTCCATTCGCCCATATGCCCCTTCACTCAACCGCCTGGTCGCTAACACCGAACCTAGGGACGCGACGGCACTGGAGAGTTATCTAATCCGGCGCGTTCGGGGGCAGACCGGCGAGGTCCCTCTCCTCGATGAAGTCCAGGCCGCTGTGGCCAATCGCTTCTGCGAAGTCCTAGGAACCGTTCGCCTGTATGGTCCCAGCCGGCGTTCGCATAAGCTCAACCAAGCGCAGTTGCGGACAGCCGGCGCAGCGGGCTTCGGCATGGCGACGGAAGGCGAGGACGCCATCCGCATCTTCATGTCCGATCTCGTCCGCGATGGTACCGCTAACGGACCTGTCAATGGCGGTGCGCTATCGGCGCTGGGCGCGCTTTACGCTTGGTTCTCGGATGCTCGGAGATCTAGCGATCAGGAACGCCTCTGCAGCATGGTGCGAGACGTGGTGTCTGCGAACATGCCCATGAAGGCGGATGCCGTTCTCCTAGGCGCCACTATTCGTGAAAGGCACCTGCATTCCATCCGTACCGCGTCCATCGAGACGGGCGTGCATCCAAAGCGCCTGCGCAAGCTCCTGCATGCCGGCGGCTACATCGGCGACGACCATGTAGGCCGTCCCGACAACCTCGTGACGTTTCCCGCAGACCCCTGCGCACCGTTCCTGGCCGAACTATCCGGGACCAAGGGGCTCACGAAGGTGGCGGTTTATATCAACGCGCCGCGCGTCCAGGCCCAACTCCTGTTCCAGGCCGGATATCTTCGCCCGGTCTACCCGCGTGGTGAGTCCTCGAAGCGGCTGTTGGCGTTCAACGTGAAGGAAGTCGATGCGCTGATGTCTTCTTTGATGGAGGGGGCCGAGGGTATCGATCATGAGGTCGAAGGGGCATTCTCCATTCCACGCGCTGCGAAGAGGGTTCCCTGTGGTGCGATGGACATCGTTCGCCTCATCCAGGATCGTCGTGTCCCATGGGTCGGGCGTTGCCTGAACGAAGATGGCTATCTATCGATCCGAATTAAGCCGGACCAAGTGCGGCCTATGGTTTTCCGCGGCATCGGGATCAGTGTCCACCAAGCAGCGCAAGACTGAGGGTGGATTACGTTGTGGCTCGAAATATTATCATTGCCGTAATTAATATTAGTCGGAGAAAATGCATATGAAATTAATATAAATGGCGGAAATATTTTCGATTCTGCGTAAGTTTATGAGTTTATTACCTCATAAATTACCCTCAAGGAAATACATCGAATATTTCATTGGACAATCTGGCGATTAGGTCGTTTTGAGTGCTGATGGACTACATCCAATCGCGTATAGATACTAAATTTGAAATATGTACTGTCTGATAAGCGATGTCGAGTACTTTTTTTAGAAAGACATCAATAAGCAATTCTGGTCCGTAATGCAAAATCCCCGGTTTGACCGGGATTTTTTATACCCTGCGCCTTCAATGTCTATAAGCTTACAATCAAACTTGACCTGTCGCCGCGACCAAATCCAACTGCCGACCAAAATTTTATATAGCAAAATCAGCAACTTAGCATGGATTTTACAACCAAACTCAAATGCTTTTTACAGCGCAGGTGTAGCGTGAGGCAAAAGTTGATCATCCTTCTTTCGTGAAGGACCGCCGCTGAGGGGCATAAGTTGCTTAATCGCTACGGGGCGTAGCTTGAGGTAAAAGATGGTCAAATCTACCCCTAGTTAAAATTTACCTCGGGGAACGATTTGTAGGACCTGCAGCGAGGCCGGGTGTAACGGAGAGGGGAGTTTGGGCCCAAAAAGAGGGAGGATTGGACCCTCGTCATAGGCAAGTTTGGACCCAGCCCCCTCCAAGGCTGAATTCGAGGGAACGACACAAAGTCGAAAGGCCACTTCAAGCCTCATGGTGAAGACACCTGAAAAATCACCCTGAGTTTGGCGTGAAATCACGCTTCGGTGACCGCCGGCAGTAGATCGATACCGCCAGTAGTAGGCGGACCCACCAGGCTCTTCGGCAGGGTCTGCCGTGTCGGGCCCCATCCACTAACTGGTCATCCGAGGACGTCAAAAAGACGTCCTCGGGCGATGCCTGGAACAAACCGGGTACGGTCAAGCCTGGCCGACGGGAATGCTTCGTCTCCAGAAGGGGTGCGAACATGACGTTTACAGACACCCCGCCTCCTCGAAGCGAAGGAAGCGCAGGCTCGCCTCGGCTCGGCTTAGAGCCCGTCCGATAACATCCGGCAGGGGTTGAGTGGCCGGGATGGCGGTGATTCCAGAAGGGTGCTGAAGCCTGATCTGGATGTGCCATGTGGACCCCGACCACTCGC
This sequence comes from Methylobacterium sp. J-059, assembly GCF_022829485.1. Lineage (NCBI taxonomy): Bacteria > Pseudomonadati > Pseudomonadota > Alphaproteobacteria > Hyphomicrobiales > Methylobacteriaceae > Methylobacterium > Methylobacterium sp. J-059. The sequence goes on along the minus strand of NZ_JAKSYA010000167.1, from coordinate 11,829 downwards.
CGGCAGCATAGCCGTTCGCGCCTGCGCTACGAAACCGACCTGACCGATGCGGAATGGGCCGTGATTGCGCAGCTGATGCCGGAGCCGGCCTCGTGCGGTCGGCCCGCCATCTGGACGATGCGCGAGATCTGGAACGCGATCTTCTACGTGCTGCGGGGCGGCATCGCGTGGCGAATGATCCCGAAGGACCTGCCTCCGCGCAGCACGACGTTCGGCTACTTCGCGCGCTGGCGCGACGAGGGCCTGTTCGGTCGGATCAACCATCACCTCGTCATGGCGGATCGCGAGCGGGTCGGTCGAAGCGCCTCGCCCACCGCTGCAGTGCTCGACAGCCAGAGCGTGAAGACCACCGAGAGCGGCGGGCCACGCGGCTACGATGCCGGAAAGAAGATCAAGGGCCGCAAGCGGCAGGCCCTGGTCGACACGGACGGGCGTGCCCTCGTCCTCGACCCGCAGTCCGCCGACGTGCAGGATCGCGATGGGGCCGGACCGGTGCTGCGCCTGTCGCGGCGGACCTTCCCGTTCATCGCCAAAGCCTTCGCTGATGCAGGCTATGCGGGCGACAGGCCCGCGACCGCCACGATCATCACCGTCGACATCGTGCGCAAACCCAAGGATCAGGTCGGCTTTGCCGTGCACCCGCGCCGATGGGTGGTCGAACGCTTCTTTGGCTGGATCAGCCGCAACCGCCGCCTTTGGAAAGACCCGGAGGCGACCCTCGCCTCGGCCCAAGCCTTCCTCTACGCCGCTGCCGTCATGATCCTCGTCCGAAGGCTCGGCCGAGCGTCATGACTTATCGGACGGACTCTCAGAGAGCCAGTGCACGAACGAACTGGATGCACTCGCGGCGCTTTTGTTCGTCAGAGATGCGATCGAACAACCGTAACAATTCGGCAGCTTCGATCGAAGGATCGGTCGCGCGAGCCGCTTGTGGGTTGGTGAACGCACTGACGGGCATTTCTAGGGCGTCAGCGATTCGGTGCAGGGCGTGACAGGTGGCAGGCAAGACCATCGCTTCAAATGAACCTCTGCGCAATCTTGAGCCAGGGGGCGAACTGCGCAATGACAACCCCTCACAAGAAGTTGTCCCATATGCCGCGGAGACAACCTCCCAATAGTGAGTAGGTTTGCAAGGTGACGTACCCGGGGTCTCGCTCTCAGCGGCATGCGTCTTCGGCATAGCGATATGGGGGAACGTCTTGAGTTCAATAGCTACGAGCGATCCCGCTCTCAGGGCAGCCGGTATCATTGGTATTTGGAATACCAATGTTCCAGCAGCGTTATCTGTCCTTGACGAAGGCGCGGCCCGACTGCTCGCTGGCGACGTCGATCTCGCTGGACGACCAATACCCCTCAGCATCGCTCTGGGGCGCACGCACCCGGATGATCGGGATTGGGTGTTCGACCGCATCCGCCGCGTGCGGGAGACGGGCGGTTCAACATCGACCGAGTTTCGCATCCTGACCGAGACCGGCGACGTTCGCTGGATCCTCAACCGTGGCTTCCTGGCGCCTGACGCGAACGGCGTGATGCGCGGCTGCGGCGCCTACATCGATACGACCGACAGCCATCGGGTTCCGTTCATTTCTACGGAGGCGAACCAAATCACCGAGGGCGATCCGCTGATTGAGGCTGTAGACCGCTGCATAGGCGCACGCAACGCAATTACCCGAACTGGAAATCCAGATTTACTACGGCTCTCAAATTTGGTTCTGCTCGAGATCGGTTGTGTTTTAGCTGCGCGCATGAGGTCTTAACGCTTAAGTTTTTCAAATTGCAAACAGAACGTACTGTTTACCCAACGATCCACTTATGTGAACAGTATGTGCCTCGCATGCCTGGTGGCCGGTCCGCTATGGGCCGTGTGCGGTTGCCGCCGCCACGTCCGCTTCGATGCATTCGCCGTCCCGGAGCAGACCGGCGGAAATCCACCCCAAGCGGCCATTCGGCTACTGACCCTGATAAGACGTAGCGGCTCAACATCCGGCGAACCGAAAGGGGACGCGTTCTCACGTCTTCGTTTTGAGGCTGTCATGCTCGTGGTTGGCCGCCTCGATCGCCGCACCGTTGTCGAGTGCCCACGCGCAGAGCGCCTCGAAGGGTTGGCGCAGGGAATGGCCAAGCGGGGTGATCGCATACTCGACGCCGATGGGCGCGGTCGGTAGCACCGTCCGGGTCACCATGCCGTTGCGCTCCAGCCGCTTAAGTGCGTCCGCCAGCGCCTTGTGGGTGATGCCATCGAGCCGCCGCTTGATCACGTTGAATCGTGCCGGCCGCGGACAGAGCACCGTGAGGATCAGGATTGTCCACTTATCGGCGATCTTGTCCAGGACTGGGCGGACCCGTGCCATATCAGCGAGAGCGCACGCGGACAGGACATCGAGATCAGTATCATCGTCCATATCTAGGCTAACCTAAGTGCGTTCTTGATAGCAGATATATGCCGTGTATCTCATGTGCCGTTGCAGATGAAGGGATGCCGCGATGGCTCGCATGGTGGACAAGGTTGCGCTCGTGGTCGGCGGGGCGAAGGGCATCGGCCTCGCGGTCGCCGAGCGGCTGGCGGTCGAGGGCGCGTCGGTCGTCTTCACCGGGCGGCGCGCCGATGAGGTCGAGGCAGCAGCCGCGAGGATCGGGCGGGGTGCGCGTGGTCTTGTTGCAGACGCAGCCCTACAGGAGGATTTGCAGCGCGTCGTGGCGACGGTACGAGAAACGCATGGCCGGATCGACGCGCTGGTCCTCAACGCGGGCATTTCGGAACCTGCGACCCTGCGCGACGCGACGCCCGAGCATTTCGACCGGCACTTTGCGGTCAACGTCCGTGGGGTCGTCCTCGGGTTACAAGCGGCGCTGAGTGCGATGGAGCGGGGTGGGTCAGTCGTGCTAATGGGGTCGATCGCCGACGCCGCAGGCATCACGCCCTACGGGACCTACTGCGCGACGAAGGCGGCGCTGCGCTCCTACGCGCGCACATGGACAGCGGAACTGGCCCCGCAGGGCATCCGCGTGAACGTGGTGGCCCCCGGCCCGACTGACACCGCCATGATGGCGAGCGTACCTGAGGAACAGCGAGCTGCACTGATCGTACCGATCCCGCTGGGACGCATGGCGCGTCCTGAGGAGGTGGCGGCGGCCACGCTGTTCCTTCTGAGCGACGAGGCGAGCTTTGTCGCAGGAGCCGAACTGTGCGTCGACGGTGGGATGCGACAGATCTAGGCCCTCAATCGCAGTTTCAACCTGTCCGCTTCGGCCGGTTTGCATCTCCGAAGCGAACCATCTCGACCTCAAGTCAATCGTAGAGCAGACCGGCGGGTCCCGACCCATACGAGCCGTGCAGAGAATTGTCCGGACATTCCGAAAGCGGTCGTTGTTGCCAGGTCGTTGGTCGATGAGGTGGGGCAATCGACACCGACGACACTCCACCTCAGCGCTACACCGAAATCCCGCGCTTACGTCGTCTGTCCACCGTCCACATTCAGGATGGCCCCGGTGACATGCCGGGCTGAAGGACTCGCCAGGAAGGTGACGGCGGCGGCGACGTCCTCTGGCGTTCCATACCGGCCGAGCGGACTGAGGCTACGCTGAAAGTCGGAGAACTCGCCGTTTGCCGGGTTCATGTCGGTATCGGTGGACCCGGGTTGGACCAGATTGACCGTGATGTCGCGCGATCCAAGTTCGCGCGCCAGGCCGCGCGTGAAGGAGTGCAGGGCGGATTTCGTCATGAAGTAGATCGCACCCGCGTCGCCGACGATGCGTTCGGCACCCGCGGAGCCGATCGTCACGATGCGCCCACCTGCGGGGAGATGAGGAATGGCGGCCTGCGCCGCGAGTAGGGGGCCCCGCACGTTGACGTCGAACAGGGCATCGATCGTCTCGACGCTGACCTCCGCAAACGTCGAGTAGAGCGCGATCCCAGCATTGTTGACGAGAATGTCCAAGCCCCCGAGCGCCTGGACGGCTTCCGCCACCGCCCGTTTGACCGCCGAAGGGTCTGCAAAATCCGCCTGGATGGCAGCCGCCCTGCGGCCCTTGCTTTCGATCGATTTTACCACTTCCGCGGCACGGTCTGCCGAACGCTCGTAGGTGATCGCCACGTCAGCGCCCTTCTCGGCGAGCGCGACCGCGATGGCAGCACCTATTCCGCGCGAGGCACCCGTGACGAGGGCACGCTTCCCAACCAGTTCCTGCATTGCCGGACCTTTCTGTATCGTTCGACACAGAAATGGCTAGGAGAGTTGGCGATTGGGGTCAAGGGATTTATATATCGAGCGATGCAGAAACCGGATCAGAGACCAGAGCCCCCCGGAGCGCATCAGGTTCGAGGTCGTGGGCGCCCTCGTGCGTTCGACCGTGAGGCGGCGCTTGCCCAGGCGACACGTCTGTTCTGGTGCAAAGGCTACGAAGCAACATCCATCACCGAACTTACGGAGGCGATGGGGATCGGATCGCCGAGCCTCTACGCCGCCTTTGGTTCGAAGGAAGCGCTCTATGCCGAGGCGCTAAGCCACTACGTCCACACCTACGAGGCGCTCGTATGGGGGCGGTTCCGGACGGCGAGGACGGCCCGTGAGGCCGTCGAGGCTTTTCTGAAGGACTCTGCAGCGGCCTTGACGGGCTCGGTCACCGACATTCCGCGCGGCTGCATGGTGACACTGTCCTCGGTCGGGAATGAGGGCCACGCCGAACTCGGCGATCTCGTGCGCTCGGCACGCGCCGGTACGCTGGAGAGCCTGCAGGCGTGCCTGGAGAGGGCTATGGGTGAGGGCGAGCTCCCGGTCTCCACCAACGTACGCGCTCTTTCCCGCTTCGTGCAGACCGTTCAGAACGGCATGTCGATCCTGGCCCGTGATGGCGCGAGCTGGGAAGAGTTGGACGCGGTCGCCGATATCGCGATGGCTGGCTGGGACGCTCGAATTGCCAAATCTATGGTCGACGACGTCTGATCTACTGGCCTCTTCCCGAAAGCAGACCGGTGACAATTCACCCATCCTGGCCGTAGAGCGGTCCGGCCGATGTCGACCCAACTCGGTCGTCGAGCGGACGGGCGGGTCCCGACCCAACCCGGCCGCCTGGATCGGCATGGGCGCTTCCCATAAGCGGTCATTGCTCGGCCGCCCGGCAACTTCGGCTAGGGGTGGTAAGCGGACCCTGGCTCTTCGTCCCGAAGCAGACATCTCGCGCGCGAACTGGTCCGTAGGCCCAGCAATGGCAGACAGCCTTGACGGGTCGATCAGGAGGAGCGTTCTACGGGTTTCGTCCGGGGCATGGATAGGCGGCCCGGAAGGCCTGTCGCATCGGCACGACGTAAAAAGCTGTCAGCTCGCTGGGATGCTGGATGACGTACAGCGAGAAGGCCGTCACAGCATCGATCAGTTTGACCTCGTTCGACGGACAGATGAAGTCACCCGCGATCTCCGTCGCAAGCATCGTCCGAACTGCTCCTAGACACTCGCCGAGATGCCGCATCGTATCTGCATCGTTCCGTGAGTAGCCTTTACGGGCAAATTTGATGAACTGGTTGCAACCGTAGATAATATCTTCAGTCTTGTCTCCGGCCGAGCAACCAAATGCTGGCGACGAGAGAGCCATCAAGACGCAGGCCAAAGACATGAAGTGGCCGATTTTCTCGAAGTTTCTCATGCATCAATACGCGCTTTGAGGGCGTGATCTTCATCGGGGTCGCAATTCGCGGGTTTACATTTTTGATCTTATGCGGTTAAGTTTTAATTAAGCAGCAGGGCTGGTCACGATGTATTGAAGAATAAGATGCTGGTTGGGATTTCTGACTATCCCTTAGCAAGGCTTTCATATCCAGCAGTCTAGTTGCTGCGCCGGACCTCCCTGGGCGCGGGATCGGATTGCATGCCACGTCGAGGCCGAATGGATTTTCGTCGTGTCCGAGCTGCTGGCTGGAGCGTCATCGCGCGTGGCCAAGCGTTCAAGGCCGACCATCGCGGCGGCGTCGCCGTCATCTTCAGTCTCACCGCCGTGGTGCTGCTCGGTCTCGCAGGCGGCGGTATCGATTTTGCCCGCCTCGCAAACCGGAAGGTTCAACTTCAGTCGGCGACCGACGCCGGCGTGATCTTGGGCGGTAACACCCTGAAGCTCGCCGCAGCGAACGGCGGCTCCGTCACAGCTGTCACCGAGCAGAAGATCCGCTCCGACGCCCAGCCCGTAAGCGGGACGCCTTTCTCCGTCCAGGTCAGCGTCGGTGCCGATGGCACCAGCGTCTCCGCGCAAACCCAGGAAACGGTGACGCTGATCTTCGGCAAGTTCCTCGGCAAACCGACCGCCACAATCAGCGTTCATGCGCAGGCGTCCGTCGTGGGTAAGACGCGACTTTGCGTCCTGGCACTCGACCCAAGTTCGGCCGGCACGTTAACGGTTCAGGACCACGCATCGATGACTGCATCGACGTGCTCGGTCTACTCGGACTCGACGAGCGCAAGCGGCGTCACGCTCCAGAACCAAGCCACCATCTTGGCGACCAGCATCTGCTCGGCGGGTGGGAGTTCCGTGAGCACCACGATCCCGCCCCTTCCAGGGCCCAAATCCGGTTGCCCCAGCTTGGTGGACCCCTTGGCTGGGCGAGCACCGCCGCCGTCCTCCAGCTGCACGTACACGAACACGGTCGTGACCACCTCGCAGACGCTCTATCCGGGCACGTACTGCAACGGATTGAAGGTCACGAAGGGGGCAGTGGCCACGCTGGCGCAGGGCATCTACGTCATCGACACGGGTCCCCTCACCGTTGATGGCAACGCCACGCTGACCGGATCGTATGTCGGCATCTACCTCAAGAGCCAGCAGACGACGCTCAACTTCACACCCCAGAGCATCATCAACCTGACGGCTCCGAAGGACGGTGCGATGTCAGGCCTCCTCATCTACGAGGATCCCACCGCTCCGTTGTTGCGCGAGCACAAGATCTCCAGCGGCAATGCCCGCCAGCTGCTCGGCACGATCTACATGCCGCGTGGAAAGCTGACCGTGGACTCCGCCGGTATCATAGCCGACCTGTCATCCTATACGGTGATCGTATCGCGCCAGCTCAAGGTCGCCAGCAGTGCCAATCTCACGATGAACGCCATGTACTCGGCCAGCGATGTTCCGGTTCCGAGTGGCGTAGGCAACATCGGCGGACGCCTGCTTTTGACCCAGTGATCGCAGCACCGTCCTCGAAGCAAGGTCTGCGGCGGGTGCCGTTCTTCATCTGCTTCGGCGCCTGAATGCAGATTTGGTCCTAGGTCGACCACAGTCCGCTGCCCGGGCGGGCTAATTGGCACACTCAGCGATGCCGTTCGACGCGAAGCGCTCGAGCCGTGGTCCGGGCTTATCAGTCTCACCCTCCAATCGAGCCAAGCGGGCGTTGATAGCCTCGATCCACTCCGCATTGGTACACGTGATCAGGAGGGGTTCGAGCACGGCTGCGAGATCGCGAGCGAGCGCGTCCCGGCTCATGCCGCTCAATTCGCCACCGCCCTCCTCAAAGGCTGTGGCGACACTCTCCGCTATAGCGAGCGCCTGATCCGCTCCAGCGGCGTGCCCTATCTCGCCACTCTCTTGAGACCGTGTCGTCTCCATCAGTTCACCCTAAAACACTGCTTTCCGTCGATCGCTTCATGAACCACGACGGCCCCAAAACCGTTGCAGGGCGAATTCTGCCTCCGTCGCAGAGGGGGCTACAGAAATACCTGGGACGGTGCGTCCGTGCCATGCAAAACGGCCGCTCACAAAAGAGCGCCAACGGCTCCAGATTACATCCTAAATGACACCGAGCTTTTTATGAAATGCGATGATCGTGAACAATCTTCCCGTGCCAAGGTTATATCTACGCTAAGCCCTAATTTGGGTAAATCTCGTGCATCTTATTCATGTGTTCTTGATGACCCTCGCACTGGCCGCTGCGACCCCTGCCTTGGCCTAGAATACGACGACCAATCCTGGATCGAACAATGCGGGAATGGCTAACCCGCCCACCAGATCCGACCACGACGACCATCATGATTACGGCTGGATCGGTCTCCTTGGGCTTGCCGGCCTCGCTGGCCTCGCCGGCCTGCTGCGCCGCAATCATCGGGTCGTTCCGGGCACAACCAACAACGTTTCGGGCACCGGCACTGGCCGCCTCTACGCCACTAATCTGTCGATGAAATCTTCCCAGTGTTGCGCTCATCCAAGGGTCGTGACACTGGAAGGATGGGTTAGGACAGTTCGTTACTGGAACAGGCGTAGGATCGAGCCAGGTTTTCCCTTGTATGAACCACCTGCACGAAACGGTCCGTCGCCTTGTCAGCCTTGCAGGTTCCTATCGCCCCGGCGCCATCATCGAAGCTGAGCAGGTGGTCGACACCTACCTTGCATCCTTCCATGGCTATCGCGCGCGTAGAGCTGCCATGGACCTCTTAAGGGATCAACTCGCCTGCCCTAACTGCCGATCTCACAACCGCGGTGGTTTGTTCGAGCAAGTCGAGTTTCACCTGCAGCGTACGCTCCAGGAGATGGTGCGTCTATTCCAGTAGGGTTGCTCGAAAAGCGCACCACGAAGCTCGGACTGAATGCCGAGAACACGGCCTTTGCGCGGCTACGCTCTCGCCGTCGGGCGGTGCTGACCCTCGCTCGCGCGGTTCGACGTTGTCGTCACCGGCGGGCGTCTTTTTGCCGGAAAGCCACCGGCCGTCCTGCTGGCGAGTCGATCAGAGTTGAGCGAGCTGCGGAAGTTCCTTGCTCCCGCAGCTTGATAGTAGGGTCTAAAACACACACGAGCGGTCTATCTGCAAACGAACGTGATCCTTGTTCGCGAACGCCTCCAGCTCGCTTTGGCGGCATGCGATACGATCGTCATCAGGATAGGCAACCATCCTCGCAGGGTCCGAGTTTAAGGTAAGTATTGTAGGAGGATTTAATGTCGTCAGATACCCTTGCCGCCAACTTTGGTTCTCTCAAAGGAGCGCAGTCGGCGCGTGAGCGTTTGGCAAGCGCAGGCTTTGGTCGTAACAGTATCGATATTGTTCAGCATGGTGATGAGTTCGAAGTATCAGTCCGCGCACGTCCAAAGAATCGTTCCAGAGCACGTGCAGCATTGAATAACAAGACTATGAGTCATCTGGCGGACCGCAATGGCCTACTTAGTTTTATTGAGGGAAATATGAAAGTTTCTCTTGGGGTAGCCGTACTTGCCGGAATGGCACTTCATCACTTGACGCGTGATTGAAAGCACAACAACTTGGGCAGGCATTGACCTAGTGTGACACAAACTTCATCGGCCCGCATTAAATGAACACAGGCCGGCTGCCCGCCGTTATCAATCCTCGCGCCATCGAGCAGCCTGCGTGTGGACGTGCCCGCCTTCCACAAAGGGTCGATAGCAACCTGAACGATCTGTCGGATATCCGACCTTTTTGTGGGCATCAGGTATGGATCCACCTTGGCTCGCCGTTATTGCAGAGCGGAGAGCAGGGGTCGATCCAGGGCGCTCCCGACAAGGTCTGCTTCTTGGTACTCAGCAGAACAGCCCTCACGACGCGACCGGGTGGAGCGCGACCCACAGGTTTTTGATCGCGCCAAGCTTCACCGGCCCAGAGTTCTGGCTGCTTCGATCCGTTCAAACATACTGGATCCTGCTCGGAACGTTCGTGCATCCATCGCAGGAGGGGGGCCCTATCACCACGTGCGTCCGAGACAGTCTCAGAACTTGCGTATGACGGGGCTCGCCTCGGGGGTCCCATCCTTGTCCTGGTAGATCGGTACCGTGACCCGCAGCCAGCCGCGCGTCTCAAGGCCGGCGTAGTTGCGCTGGACCACGTCCCGCGTGACGTAGGCCTGCAGGTTCACCGGCCCGAAATTGTAACCGACGAGTGCGCCGACGGCGAACTGGCCTTGACGGGCGTAGGCGGGATTGCCGGTCGGTAGGTCGGTCGACCCGAAGGCCACCGGCCCGACCTCCCACTTGCCGAAATGCTTCGTGGCGGTGAGGTCGAGATTGAGGAAGTCCGGGTAGAACGTGCCAGTGGGAGACCGCGTGTCGAAGAAGGTGCCGTAGAGGAAGTTGCCCGTCAGGTTCCACCCGTCGCCATTGTAGGTGATGGCGAACCGTTGGTGCAGGACCGGGTTCTGGATGACGATCTTGGTGTCGCTCGGGAGGTACGCGCCGAGCAGGTAGCTGAAGTTGAGGTTGTTGCCGAGCTTCCAGGCGACCTGGGCGGCAAGCAGCGTTTGCCCGAACCCGCTCTGGTAGGCCGAACCCCGCGTGCTCGATGCCGTGATGGGCTGGAGCACGACGAACTGCAGCCGCCCGCCGACCACCTCGGCCGGTGTCGCCCAGATGAAGGATGGCAGGTTGATGTTCGAGTCGGTACCGCGCGGGGTGATGTCGCGCGAGCCGAAACTCGACGTGTCGATAAAGTAAAGGCCGACGGGCAACGGCGCGCCGGGAGCCTGCCCCACGGTCTGTCCAGGTTGCGCCGAAGAGCCTGCCATCGCGGAGATGCCGGCCAACCCGTAGGTGAGCGAGGCGGCGATGGCAGCGATATGGGTCGCCCAGATAAGCCTAGCTGTCGTCATTCTGCAGTCCAAACCTCGCCGTCTTTGGATCAGCCTTTATTGCATGCCACCGCCGACTAAGCGGCCTTCCCGTGCGTAGAATGCAGAGTTGCGACGCGAGCGTAGCCATCCGGCAACAACCGATGCAGCGAAGGCTCGCTTTCTCGGGTGCTTCAACTGCAGGCGATGGAAAGGCTCGTCGAAGCCGCTCCCGACCGGCAGATTTCGCTGAACGACCCGGACGCGCGGGTGATGGCTACGAGCGGCAAAGGGATCCGCCCGCTCATGTCGTCGTCCTCTCGGTCGACGATCCTTCGACAGGCTCAGGATGAGGAGAGCCAGATCCAGGCGCTCGCCCGCACGCAGGCCCCATTGCCGATGAAGCCGGGCCACCCGACGACGCGCACCCACAAATACAAGCGACACGGGACGACGACCCTGTTTGCCGCTCTGGACGTGCTGGAGGGCAAGGTGATCGGCCGCTGAGCGGACAGCCATGTACAAACAGGGGCCGTAGCGCTTGGAACCTTGGGCTTACGGTCCCGTCGCCAGCGATAAAGGGGCCGGGTCCGAAAGAGTCATGTCCCGCTCAGCCTCACGTTCGCCTTCGTCACCTGCCAGTGTCCTGACACGGTCGACGCCGCGCACCCGATGCATCGGTGCGGAACGGTCGTCTGCCAGCTCCTGCATAGCCGAGCCCGTCTGACCGCATGTCGCTGCGTCCCACTTCTCCCTACCCCGCCTTCCTCTCGGGCGGCGGGCACATGGGTGCGCGGATGCGGGCTCATGATTGGTCCGCCTCGCCGCTGGGCTGGCCCGAGGCATGGCCGCAGTGGCTGCGCTCAGCCGTGAGCCTGATGCTGGGTTCCAAGTTTCCGATGTTCGTGGCCTCGGGCCCTAATTTCGGCTTCCTTTACAACGACGCCTACTCCGCGATCCTGGGCGACAAGCATCCGGCCGCCCTCGGACAACGCTTCCAGGACATCTGGTCCGAGATTTGGTCGGATCTCCTGCCGCTGGTCGACGCCGCCATGGCGGGCGAGGCGACCTGGGCGGAGAACCTGCCACTCACGATGAGGAGGCGCGGCTACGATGCGCCCGGGTGGCATCGGAGGATCCCCACCGTCTCCCCCCAACCGATGACCGCGCCCGTCGTAAGCGTAGCCCCGGACGTCGACCGTTCAGCGACGGCCGTGGACGACCATCGCGAGCAGGTATCCGATGGCCCCGGCCATGGCCGCAAGCATCAACGGGGACTCCTTGGCGTAGTCCGTCACCGTATCGGCG
>NZ_JAKSYA010000151.1:0-26945 GCF_022829485.1 Methylobacterium sp. J-059 | reverse complement strand
GCATGCCGCCAGAAGCGACAGCCTTCTCCCGTCGGTCGACCGGAGAATGGAAGAACCAAGCTCAAGCTCGTTTCGATCCGTTCGATCCGTTCGATCGTGGACCCGTAAGCGCGTGGAATGCGCAGCCGGGCACCTCGGATAGCCATCCCCGCTTAGACAGCGTTTTAGTGAGTGCGCGCTGCGGGCCCATTGGCAGCGATCCAGTCGGGCGAGAGGACGTGGCCTTCCTCCGTCACGATCCATGGTAGCGCTCTCGGATCTCGGAGCGCGTCGATCGCAACCGTCAGGGCTTCGCGCAGTGTTCGAAACTCATGTCCCTCCTGCCTACGGGGAGACATACCCCGCGGCCAGATCGTCAGATCGGCGGGCTTGTCCAGGTCGCTGAGCGTCATGCGAACAGTCTGCTTCGATGGGAGGGACACGCCTCGATACCGGAGCCCTATGGCTTCGGTTGGACGATCGTGTTTCGGGTATGTGACCGTGTTGGATGGGGGGAGCCCTAAGCCCGTGCGCCTACCCGGTGCGACCCACCCAGGCTGATCCCCTTCGACGACACCGAACGCGTGCCGAACGATGTCGGAGCGTAGGGTTTGCGTGACAGGTCATGCAGCGCATCCCCGACGAGACCTGGCGCTCCTTGTAGAGCGCGCCTTTCGCAGGTTGCGGCGATGCGGATGCCGAGTTCATGGGTGTGGCTTCGCCCGTAGAGGTAGACCGCCAGCCGTGCGCGGGTGGCCTCGGGGATGCCTTCCAACAGGTTGGGCAGCGTCTCGGCTTCAGCGCCCATGAGCCGCCCCAGCACCTCTATGGCGACCGGGCAGTCCGCAGCAGGATCATCGACGCTGATCGGGTACGCTCGGTTCACGACGGCACCTGTTGGCTGGACGCGAGCACGGTGGTGGCAGGTGGTTAATGATTGGTGTCGCGGATCAGTAATGCCGCTCGGCCCGCATCAGTGATCGCCCACTCTCGCGATCCATCAGCGGAAGTGGCTCCTGCGGCTCGACGAAACCCATCTTCATCAGCCCGGGAATTTCCTGATCCCCCTTAGAATAGCGACATGGTCTGCGCGCCAGCAGCATCAGCCGGTAATGCTGACTCGGCCGCAGCTTACCCTTCATTCTACTGCCCTCTTCGGCGTCTTCCCCTCCACAAACCTGATGCCCTGCTATGGCTATGTCCTCATGCGGCGGTTAGCGCATGGTGAGGATGGCGATCATAGCCGATCATCCAGATACGTGTTCGACATTGTAGGTTGTCGCGGTTCGGGTAGCTGCGCTCTGCTGAGAGGTCGGCGACGACCCATGCACAAATTGGTCTTGCTGCTCCAATTCACGAGCGGCGAAATCAAGACATCTAGCTCGCGCCTCTGGATCAATCAAAGCCGTGAATGCTTTCACGAGAGCTATCGTTTCTGCAAGCTTCTCTGAGATGTTTACTCCAAAAAACTCGCTGACCGACTCTCCCAAGATTGAAGCTATGCGCTCCAAGATCGTGAGTTGTGCGGAAGAAATAGGATGCGCTTTTTTCATGGCGCGGGCTTCTATGAAGCGCCAGTGAGGACGGCAATTCAATTTGTCGGCATCCGACCCATCCGGCGATCAGGCGAGGCAGGCCTGTCCCCCGATCTGATCACGGGGCGACGGGTGCTTCGCCCATCTCACCAGTGAACCGGTCCTGAGCCCGGCTTGGGGGCAAGAGGGCCTCAACCGGTTATCGCGGCGTCAATGATCCACCACCTGTCAGTCCCAAGAGAACTTTACCCGCTTCCTATGCCACGGGATCGTGTTCGCTTCGGCGTGGGTACACCTGCAGATCTTCATCAGACCAGCATGCTTGAAGGCCCCTGGCATCAGTCGGCTCCGCGTTTCGCCCCATGAACGATCTGCTGCAGCAGCGAAGGAAGCGGAAGTCCGTGCTCGTCCAGTAGGAAGGCGGCACTGAGCAGCGTCCGGATGTGCTGGTCAGGGATCGGCCGGCTAAAAATTTGCGCGTCCAGCACCTGGTCGGCGAGGAGGCCGGCAAGGCGGGAGACTTCCCATAGGCGCTCAGGCGAGGAGGTCATGCCTTGCGCTCTCGGAACCGGATGCCTGCGCCGCCGCCGTTCTCGGGGATGAATTCGAGGCCGGCGGCTTCAAGGGCTGCGATCACGGCCTTTACGTTGTTAGCCATCCCAGCCGCGGCCCCTTCACTTGCTTCCATACGCTTGAGGGTTGGAACCGAAATTGAGGCCGCCGCCGCAAGTTCGGCTTGCCCCATCGCAACTAAGGTTCGCGCTGCCGCAATCTGCCTACCCGACACCGTAGAATGATCTTTTTGGCTCATGACGATCTTTAGGTATTGACTATAGGCGCTTTGTGATCCATAAGTATCACGAAGACGCCATTAGTCAACGGATCGCCCCGATGCGCTACGCCAACCTCATCCCCGCCTCGCACATCGCCCGCAGCGCCGACCCGCGCCTGACCGCCGATGCCCGCCGCGCCTTCATCGCCACGAAGGCCGCCGTCGTCGCCTCGACCGAGAGCGCCAAGCGCTTCGCCGCCACCGTCGCTCCGCTGGCCAGCCGGGATGGCACCTTCGACCGCTCCACCATCATGCGCGCTGCCATCTGTTCGGCTCAGGCCCGCATGGAAGTGACCGGCGACGCCTGGGGCGTGTGCATGTCCTACGCGCTCAAGGGCGCCTGGGCCGCCGCCAAGGCTTCCCGCGCCGACCGCGCGCACTGAGGTCGGACCGATGGCCTCCGACCTGATCCGTTCCCCCGCCGTCCGCCTGCTGCACGCCCGGCAGGATCACGCGATCTGCCTGCGCCTCGCGGCCTCCTACCGGCACCGGATCGTGGCCGGCGAGACTAGTCAACGCGAGGCCCATGCCTGGGCGCTCGGCCTTGCCCGCCGCTGGCGCCTCGTCGCTGCCGAACGGAGCGCGACGCGCTGATGGCCGACCTCGCCCGCCGCACCGTCCTGGGTGCCTTCTTCGTCCTCGTGTCCTCGCGGGTGCCGGCCATGGCCTCCGACTGTGTGCTGCCGGCGATCCGCTGGGCCGAGAAAGCCGATGCTGCCTATTCCGCCTCGGGCCGTGTTGCGGCCGATCTCGCCGCCGCAGGGTTGCCGATGCCCGCCGGCTGGCGCGCGTACCGGGCTTCCCTGGCCCATGTCCGCCGGCTTGCCCGCCTCGACCTCTACGCCCTGACGCCGACTACGCCCGAGACCGCCGCGGCGCTGGCCGCCTACCACACGGCGCGGGGCGAGCGGGCCGGTAGCGCAGGCGCCCGCCGAGCTGCCCGCCGCCGGCTCCGCAAGGTGTTCGCCCAGCCGGGTGCCGTGCTGCCGCCCTGGCCGACCTAACCGGCGCCCCTTCCCCCTCCGCCTTCCCTGATTTCCTCCCCGAGCCCTTTGGAGCCCGACCGATGACGCACGCCCGTATCCTCGCCCTCGACACCGCCGCTGCCGATCCGATCCACGCCGCCATCCAGCGCCACCGCGCCGCCTACGACGCTTATCAGGTCGCTCCCGAGGGCAAGACGTCCGTGATCGCGAGCGACGACTACGACGCCGCGACGGAGGCCCTGGTGACAACGCCATGCGCATCTCGGTTCGGCGCGCTGGCACTGCTTGGGCACCTGCGCTGGTGGCTCGGTGAGGAAGCCGAGTTCTCGGCCGCGCATCAGCCCGGTTTCGGCATTGCGCAGGCCCGCGTCGCCGACCTGACGCTGTTCCTCGGCACCAACCTGTCGCCGGTCGCGATCTCGCCCGCCTTCCCCTCAAGTCGCTTGCCGCCCGCTCCATCCCGCCTGCTGCCGGGCGTCGATCGCTACAGCCAGCACGCCGCGCTTGCCCCGCCGAACGAAGCCCTACCCGGCGAGGACGAGACCTGGCCGGCCGTGACTGCGATCCGCCCGGATACCGCGTTCGTCCGCTCCCGTCGCTTCATCAGCGCGGCCGGCGAATTCCTGACCGCCGTGGCGATCATCGGGGGCGGATGCATCCTCACGGGCCTCGCCTCCCTGCTCTGAACTCCTGAACCACCGAGCCACAGAAATTCTGAAATCCTGAAACGCCGAATTACGGAGCTACTGAGATGCGTAATCCTATGAAGC
Source organism: Methylobacterium sp. J-059 (assembly GCF_022829485.1). Taxonomy (NCBI): domain Bacteria; kingdom Pseudomonadati; phylum Pseudomonadota; class Alphaproteobacteria; order Hyphomicrobiales; family Methylobacteriaceae; genus Methylobacterium; species Methylobacterium sp. J-059. The sequence goes on along the minus strand of NZ_JAKSYA010000151.1, from coordinate 22,843 downwards.
GCCGGCCGAGCACCGGTCCCAAGCCGACCCTGCGCGAGCGGTTCGCCGCGATGAGGGCCAAGGTCGCGGGCTTAAATGCGGGCAAGGACCGCCAGTCCGACCCGGCTGGCTCGCTGGCCGCCTCCGTGCCCCTATCTGCCGCTGCCGCCGTGCCGATTGCGATCGACAGACATATGCGAGCCTACGCGGAACGGCTCTATGCCGAAGCCTACGGGACGGCGGATGCTGGCACACGCGCGGAGCAAGAGCGCGACGCGTTCCGGGCGCTTCTTCACACCCCGCTGGCCTCGGATGCCGAACGCCTCGCTTACGCCACGGCCATCATCGCGCGCGCTGCAGGGGTCTACGGTCTCGAATGCCGTGGCAGCACTTGCGCCGCTTGGATGCCGACCGCTTACCGCAACCTCGCCTTTGGAGAGTACGCGCCGGAGCACGACATGGCGGGGCATCAGCCTACCGCAGCGGATACCCCCTCGGCCTCAGCTTCATCGCTCGCGAGCGAGGCAGAGATTTCTTCCACCAATGTGGAGGCCGAGTTGACGGCCCTCGTTGCGAAATATCAGGGGTTCGCTCGCGTCAGCGATGAAGCCATGGCCCGTGAGGATGATGCTGGCTTGCCGCTCTCCGATGACCTGGACAACGCGATTGATCGGGTTCGCCATTTCACAAACCTGGGCCGGGAGGACACCGTTCGGCACGCCATGGCCCTTCCGGCGACCACGCTTCTCGGCTTCGGGCTCAAGGCCCAAATCTTAGAGCACGATGCAGGCGCGGCCTGGGATGGGAGCGAAGCCGATGCAGACATCGTGCGTTGCCGGGCGCTTCTGCACGGGCTGATCGCAGCGGCCGGGCTCTCGCCGATCCCGCAACTTGATGTGACCTCCGATGAAGTCCGCGGCTGGCTCGCGGCTCCCGAAACCGCCCCCGGCGCATCCCGCATGAAAGCCTGAGCTATGAGCAACGTCATCACCTTCCGCCCACGCGCCGTGGCACCGAACGTCCCTCCGGCCCCGTCGCCGGCCGCGACCCGGCGCATGATCGAGGAAGCGGCACAGACCGCCCTCGACACAGCGGACAGCCTGCTCGCGATCCTCGACCGCATGAACGGGGATGCGGAGGCTGACGACGCTGGCGAGGCGGAGTCAGCTCCCATGGTGGCCGAGCAGTCCGGCGGGCAGGTTGCGTCCCTGCGAGGGGATGCCGTGGAGGGGCGGTCCTCTGCGCTGGATAATCGTCCTTCAGGACATACCAGCCGCGCCGACCGTGCTCCCGTTCGCCCCGCGCCCGTAGCGCGCCGCCGGCAACGTCGTGGTGGCGGCTGGCGTGGCGCTGCTTGAGGTGGTGGTGGCCCAGCCCGCGCACGACCCTTCGCAGCACATAAAACACCGCTCCTTTGGTTGTTTATGCAACCATTTGAGACCGGCGATTATTGGTCGCAGGTGGATTTCAGCTCAACTCATCAAACTAATACGGACAGGCAGAGCGGCGCATTAACTATTGGCTCTTAGAAGCCCGGGTGGTGAGATGAGGGATCGGTCTGTATAGGCCGCAACGGCATGAGCCAAGACTGGCTAGGCACAGCACGCTCCTTCGGACCCGACCGCCGCGGTGCCGTCGCTGTCATCTTCTGCCTCTGCGCGACGGTGCTGCTCGGCCTTGTCGGTGGCGGTGTCGATTACGCGCGCCTCGCCGCCCGACGGGCCCAGTTGCAGGCGGCCGTCGATGCTGGCGTCCTGGCCGGCGGCAACGCCCTCAAGCTCGCGATGTCGACCACGGCCGCAGTGATCGGCGTCACCGAGCAGACGGTCCGATCCGAGGCGAAGTCGCCATCTGACCGGCCACTGACAGTGCAGGTGACGGTCGCGTCCGACAAAACCAACGTCGCCGCCTCCGCCGCCGAGACCTTCAAGCTGACTTTCGGTAGCTTCGTCGGGGTGCCCGCCGCCAGTCTCACGGTGAAGGCGCAGGCAAGCGTCGTTGGGCGAATGCGCCTGTGCATGCTGACGCTCGATCCTTTTGCTGCCGGCTCGTTCAATCTGCAGAAGAACGCGCAGGTCACCGCCTATGGCTGCTCGCTGTACTCGAACTCGGTCAACGCCACCGGCATGGTCGGCGGCGACAACGCGATGGCGCGCGCCGACACGATCTGCTCAGCTGGCGGCTACCTTGGGCTTCGCGCGAACTTCGCGCCCGTGCCGCAGGCCGGGTGTCCGGCAATTGATGATCCGCTGAAGAACCGTGCGTCGCCAACGATCGGTGCATGCCTCTCAATACCATCATCGGCCAACAAGAAGGGTGATATCAGCAAGAACGAGATTGATCAGAATGCAACGCTCGATCCGGGCACCTATTGCGGTGGCTTGAAGATCTCCAAAAACGCCGTTGTCACGCTCAAGTCGGGCACGTACGTCATCAAGGACGGGCCGCTGATGGTCTACGATAAGGGAACATTGTCTGGTACGGACGTATCGCTGTACTTCTCCGGCAACACGGCGGGGCTGCTCTTCGACAAAGGCAGCACAATCAGTCTTAGCGCCCCCACACTCGGGGTGATGGCAGGCCTTCTGATTTCGGAGGAACGAACCGTCAGTACCCCGCTGGATCCCGTAGTCGGCTTGGCGAACGGCCTCATCGGCGCCCTGCTGCCGGCTCTGGGGCCACCGCCCCCGACGCCAGCTCCACTAGGGCAGACCAAGCCGATGCGAACCTATCGCATCATCAGCGACAACGCCCGTACCATGCTCGGTACAATCTACTTGCCAGCCGGACGCCTCGTGATCGATGCGACGAAGCCGGTGGCGGATCAGTCGGCCTACACCGTGATCGTAGCCCAACAAATCAACCTCTACGAAGGGCCGAACCTCGTCCTTAACGCCAACTATAGCGCAACGAGCGTGCCGGTGCCGAAGGGTGTCGGCCCGGTCTCGGGCCGGCTGCTGCTGACACAATGATGTGTGTCGACAGCCTCCCTTTCGAGGAGATGGGGCGGTAGCCGTATGACCGTCATGGGCCGGGACCCGCAGGTCCGCCCTACGACCAACAAGAAGGGAGTGGGAGGGATTTCGGTCCGTCCACTTCCATGCGCGGGGTCCCTGATGCAGGCGCCGCATAGGTGCACGAAGTGGTTTGCCGAATGCTTGGACGGTGACGTCGAAACCTCAGGGCGGAACTGGTGCGCCGATTATCTGAGAGATAAGCTCGGTTTTCACTGAGCCAGAAATCAAGCATATACTCCGTCCCATTATGGACAAAGCTATAACTTAAACATCGACATTATGTCAAAATTAACTAATTTATCCAATTATTAGCGGCTGAAATACTCTCGAAACTTTCTGGATTTACTCATGCATCGGGATCAAAACGAAAATAAAGCGCAGGTCTGTCTTATGGGAGCTTCGATAAAGCGGCGCGTTCTCGCATCCGCAGCAGGGTTGGCCTGCTGTCTCGTGTGCCTCCAGGCCTACGCCAACGCATCGACCGTCGCCGGCATCGTCATTCAGAAAGCCAAGCAATTCGGCTTCCAGGCGGTCACCCTGCAGGCCGGCGGATCCATCGTGCTGTCCAACGAAGAGGCGACGTCCGTCCACCACGCCTATATCGAGGCGGACGGGGTCCACCGCGATTTCGGCGACCAGGAGCCCGGCAGCCGCACCACGATGGTGTTCCCGCAAAGGGGCGACTTCCTCGTCCTCTGCGGCGTGCATCCAAAGATGAAGCTCGCCGTCCATGTCGACTGAAGGCCTATCGCGCCGGGGACCGAGGGGTGACTTCCGCTGCGCTTGATGTCCATGGGATCCATCCTTTGTCGTTTGCAGAACTGCGCCTCAGAGCGAAAACCAGCGTCGACCTAGATCGACGCGCCGGTGACGAACGCGCCGAGGTCCGAACACATCCACAGGACGGCTTCGGCAATCTCCTCGGGCTCCAAGGGCATCCGCTGCCGGATCGGCACGGTCCCGACGCAGAGGGCGCCACGACCGCCGACATCATGGCCGCGATCCTGATGCGGACGCCAGGCACCCTGACAGGGAAGTGCAACCGGGCGCTGCTGACGCTCGGGTTCGCCGGGGCCTTCCGCCGGTCCAAGCTGGTCGCGCTCGACGTGGCGGACCTCCGCGAGGACACGGGAGATCTGCGCGTCATGGTTCGCCGGTCGAAGGTGGATCAGGAGGGGCAGGGGTTCGAGAAAGCGATACCGCATGGGCGCTTCATCCGGCCTGTTGCCCTCGTGCGGGAATGGCTTGATGCGGCCGGGATCTCGGGGGGGCGGTGTTTAGGCCGGTCTCGCGGTCGGGGAAAGTGCGGAAGGCTAAGTTAAACTTAGGCCGTGAGGGTTCGGCGGAGGACGTAGGAGCCGAACTCCTCGAGCCTCGCCTGACAACCCAGGCCGTCGCTGACATCATCAAGCAGTACTGCACCGCCGCCGGGCTTGATGCCTCGACGTTCGGGGCACACTCGCTGCGGGCCGGCTACATCACCTCGGCGGCGGAGCGGGGTGCAGACCTCGCTCGGATCATGGATCAATCGGGGCTCCGCGATCCGCGGACCGTCGGTGGCTACATCGGGCGCGCGAACGCGTTCAAGGGACACTCGGCGAGCGGGTTTCTATGATTTTACGAGGACCGTTGAGCTTGTAATTTCAGCTCACTCTCCTTTGCGCATCGCTGCCCGTAGGACGGACATCACGTCGTCGATGGCAACGTCCGGTGAGCCGTCCCGGACAGCGATCTGCACGCCCATCGTCACATGCTGAGCAATGATGGCTAAGGCCACCTCACGCAGCGCCGCGCTGATCGCATTGACCTGTTGGACCTCGTCCAAGCAGTAGCGATCCTGCTCGATCATCGTCCGAAGGCCACGAACCTGACCCTCGATACGGCTCAGACGTGTCAGGAGTGGTCGCTTCTCCTCCTCACTGCGAGTCAGATGGACCCTGCCGTCGACGATGCTGCCTTCACTCACGCTCGTATCCGCTACCACCACCCCAGAAATCTAACATAGATTGGCACAAGGGACGATGGCGTCCGAGAGAGGCCGAACCGATCTCGGACTTTCAACCTCGGACCCTGGCTTACGCCAGGGCCCGCGCTCGTCAGCTCAACCGATCTGCTGGCTCTGGGCGCCGCTGTCGGGGCGTGCCGGGCCGAGCACCGGCTCCTGGCCCATCGGCGCGTTCTGGACGACGTTGTAGACGCCCTTGCCGTCGAGCGAGGGGCCGCTGGTCCAGCGGCCCTCGGGCGCAGGCGAGCCTTCGACGCCGGTGGCGAAGAAGCTGTAATTGTACTTCTGGTGCTCCTCGCTCTGCGGGAAGCTGTTCGGGATCGGCAGATTGCCCTCGTGACCGCCGAGTTCCTCGATCACCGCGAGCCATTGCTGCTGGTGCATCGTGTCGCGCGCGATCAGGAAGCTCCACATGTCCTTCATGCCGGGATCGTTGGTCGCGTTCGACAACCGGACTGCGAGCACCCGTCCCGTCGTCTCGGCGGCGACGTTGCAGTACATGTCGGCGGCGAGGTTCCCGCTCGCGTAGATATGGCTCATGTCGAAGGGCACGCCCTCGCAGTTGGCCGGGAAGGCGGCCATGCCGGTGGAGAGTAGATGCCGGTGCAGCATGCCCTCGACCACATGGCGCGGGTTCTCGCCGCCCATCACCGCGCCGACGACGGCATCGGCGACCCCTGCTTCCTGGAGCTTGGTCGGGGCGTTCTCGAGGTTCATCGCGACGGCAGTCGCCAGCATCTCGATGTGGCCCATCTCCTCGGTCGCGGTGTTGAGGAGCATGTCGCGATACTTCGTCGTCGGCCCACGGGAACCCCAGGCCTGGAAGAAGTACTGCATGCAGACGCGGATCTCGCCCTCGATGCCGCCGATCGCCTGCTGCAGCATGCGCGCGTAGACGGGGTCCGGGCTCTCGACCTTCACGGGATACTGCATGCGCTTGTCGACGTAGAACATGGGCTCAACCTGATTGTTCGGCCCCCACCAGTCTGATGGGCATCTGTGATACCCCTGGGGAGTATCATGGCCGGTTCCCTCAGAACCCTCGACCATCCGGTCGGTTCATTCTTAGTCGCCGGTCCTGCCACGACGGCGGCCTCGCACGGACAGCTTGATAGCTGCTGCTGTCTCGTTTCGAAGCCGCCGGTTTCGAGAAGCGGCTTGGTCGGATGGTGTCCGGCGTGGATCTCGCCCGGATCGTGGATCAGTCAGGCCACCGCGACCCTCGCACGGTCGTCGGCTATATCCGCCGAGTGAACACCTACAAAAAGCACTCAGGGAGCGGATTTTTGTAGGAAGCGTACGAACACGCCTCAGCCGCAGGCGGGCTCAAGGATGGCCCTAGCGCCTGCAATTGGCGTCTAAAGAGGTGCTGCCGGCTTTACGAACTTGCACTTACCCCGCAACTCCCACCGATTTCCGATGCGATGCAGGTTGCAGAAGGCATCCACGGCCCTTTGAACCCCTGGGAAACGTCCGCCTGAGGAGTCGTAGTCGTCCGCGATGAACAGTCCGCCAGGACGGAGTACCGACCACCACGCAGCGAGGTCAGCGGCGACGGAGGCCTCTTCGTGACCGGCGTCGAGATGGACCACATCGGCTTCCACACCACGTAGGCGCATCAGCTCTGCAGCGTTCACCGAGTCTAGAGGCAGCGGTACCACCCGCTCAGCCAGTCCCTCGCGCAGGACGTTGGCCAGGAAGGTGCGATACAGACTTGGGTAACCGTGCTCGGTCGCCAACTCAGTGAACAAGCCAGCGTCTGTCCAGTGATCAACGGCGCCAAGCCACGTATCGACGGCGATCACCGTACCCGTGACGCCGTGTGCCGCCATCGCCTTTGCCATGTGCACGGCGCTCGCGCCTTTCCAGGTGCCGACCTCGACAACGACACTCGGCCGCCACTGACGAACTGCGTCTTCGAGGAAGACGTGCTGACTGCGCCAGCCTTGGAGATCGAGAGGCCGCAGTGTGGTGGGCGGGTTCGTAAAGGGGTCTTGCCCATGCCAAAGGGCGGCAAGGATTTCGTTACGTGTCACGGTATCTCCAACGGTGGCGCATCCTGTTCCGGCGAAAGGCTCTGAGGGACCTGTTTCGAGGGGTCAATGCGACCTAGTCGATGACTTCGCCGGACCGCGTTGGGTTTCCAGTACCCCGGGGGCACGCCGGAGACGGGTTCCTGTGATGCAACCTGACCTAAGGTGAAGGCAGAACGCTGGGGGCTGGTAATGTCAGTTATCGCCCCCCAGGATAGCTGACCTCAAGTTGGGAAAGCGACGATAGGCCAACGCCCTCAAGGATCATGCGGGCAGCGGATTTCTATGAAGCGCGATATGGACTTGGTGCGAGATCTCCTCTTGCACATCGAGAGCCTGACCGGGCGCGCCGGTACGAACTACCTGCTGGAAGGATGGAATGACGACATGCAGCTTGCGAGCTGGGAACCCGAAATGGTCAATCACCATCTTCAAATGCTAAGCGACGGCGGGCTGATCGAACTATGTCACTCTCAACCGGCTGGCACAGGTGTCATGACCACGGGCCTTAGCTGGGAAGGCCGCGACTTCCTCGACACGGTACGCGATCCTGAGGTGTAGAAACGGACGAAGGACGGCGCGAGCAAAATGGGCGGCTGGACGTTCAGCCTGCTCAAGGATCTAGGAACCGCCTACCTCAAGCATGTCACGAAGGAGCGGCTGGGGCTGGATCTGTGATTGGCGCCGATCTTGCCCGGATCATGGATCAGAGCGGCCACCGAGACCCGCGGGCGGTCGTTGGCTAAATCCGCCGGGCGAACACCTTCGAGAAGCACTTGCGGAGCAGGTTTATGTGATCACATCGGCAACTTCAGTCGAGCTACGACTTGTCGGCCTCTGCGGTCACGAAGGCGATACATCGAGCGCGAGCTTCGATGGCGATGATGCGATCAAAAGCTTCGACCAACGCGCGGGTTTCGGAATGCCGCGAATGCGGATCGGCCGGCCCATACAAATCGCCGATGGTCAGGCCGAGTTCGTGCGCGATGCGCTCAAGCCTCGCCTTGAGATCGGATTGATCGACTGGAGCCTTCGTCATGGATCACGATCCTACGGCAAAGGCGTAAAAGAGAGAATTCAGTTTGTTACGACGCCAGCCGCTTCGGTCCGAGGCGCCGGGCGTCACCCGGTTTTCTCGACCATCCCGTTTTGCAGGCTGGCTGCGGCCTTCACGATCGACAACACACTGCTGCGGGTCGTCTTGTCGGAGATGCCGGCGAATGTCCTGATCAGGGTCAGCACATCGGGATAATGCAACAGGTGCTGGATCGACTCCCTGCCATCGCCGGTCTCTGCCGGATCGTCGAAGAAGGTCGAGACCGGGACGCCCAGGAAATCCGCGATCGCCTGAAGCCGGGCGGCACCGACACGGTTGCGTCCCTTCTCGTATTTCTGGACCTGCTGGAACGTGACCCCGAGCGCCTGCCCGAGCGCGGTCTGGCTCAGACCTTGAGCGGTCCGATACGCCGCGATGCGGCTTCCAATCGATCGGTCGCCGCTGGTCGCGAGCTTCGGCGCATGGATGGGGGTCATTCGGGCATTCGCTTTCAGGTTGGAGACGGCTCGACCAGCGTCGCTGCTGCTCCGAGCACATCCCAATACGCATTGCGCGCGATTGAGTTTCGCAACGCTGATCAATCCTGGGTTGCAGAAACGACATGGCTTGGCCGTATGTGAGCCAATGCCCAGCGATCCGTGCTCGACCGAACAGGGCCTAAACCCAGCCTCGGGATGCGGGCCGGTTACGTGGATCGCCGGGTTAGGTACAGTCTGAAGCTGTGCTATAGCTCCGCGAACAGGCAAGGATTGCATCGTTTGAGCGTTTAGGTTGTGATGCGGAACGCAACCTCTCTCGTAGGCACGCCATGCCCGCATCCCTGCAATCCATCCTCGATGCGTCGGGTTACCTCGGCACCTGGGAAACGGATCTCGATACGCAAATTATTGAACTCACGGGTGCGCTTCCCCGTGTGCTCGCAGTCGATGAGTCACAAGACGCGACGAGAGTCCCTGTCACGGCGTTCTTGGAAGGCGTGCACACCGAAGATCGAGACCGCGTCGCTCACCTCATACACGAAGCTCATAGCACTGCAGGACGGTTCGAAGCCGAGTTTCGGACCTGCGATCGAGATGGTGAAGTTCACTGGATCGCCGCACGGGGACGTGTCGAGACCGATGAGACCGGCCGAGGCTTGCGCTGCATCGGGCTGATGGCGGACCTGACAGAAGCGCGCCGAGATAGTCAGGCAGCAGCCGACCATACGATGCGGACGATCGATCGGGTGGTCGATGCACTCATTGCGCTTCGGTCCGTTACGAAGCAGTTAGACTCGCCGGTCCTGCCGACCCTAGTCGATACGATGCTGCTCGAACTCGGAACGATCCTGGCCCGGAAGATGGGGCCTAGCGAGACTGACCAGGTGCACTGATGAGAGCGAGGGCAGGATGTCCGGCGGCAACGATTTGTTAACCAAGTTGCCCCCTCATGGAAGCCGAGTGGACCCACCCCGTCCCCTCGTCATTGGGAAGCCCCGCTCCGGCTGCAGCCGAACGGGGCTTTTCCTTTTTTGAGGTGGCTATCCGTTTCAAGTCGTTTCTTCATCCCCAGAACGACCGAGTGCGCTGCCAAGGCTGAAAAGCAGTAGGTCAGTCGCGATCCTAACATCGGCTGGCGCATCGGTGCCGAGTGTTTCCTTCAATGAGATGGCAAGCTCGGCAGCTCGAACAAGCGGGTCGTTCGCTGGAGGTGCTTGGTTCAGGACGTAGCGCGCACCGCCGTCGCGCATCTCGGTGATGTCGATAAGGATGCCACGTGAGCGGATCGGTCGCCCAACGTCGTCCAGGTGTGACCGCCCGCGATTGAGCAGCCACCGTACGGAGCCGTCGTCGGCAAGAATGCGGTATTCGGCCAGCACGAGACCGCCTGCCTTTGCAGCGCGCTTCATGTGCTCGGCCAGCCATTCCTGATCGGCTGGATGAACGGCGGCAGCTGCCGCCGCTCCGCTGATTTCGCGGTCAGCCAGGTCCCGGTCTCCAGTCAGAAGCCAAGCCGCCCCGGCATCATAGACGACGATCCCGCGGACGTGGTCCCAATCCCATGTTCCGACGATGCACGAGGCGTCGAGTGCAGCCCGTAGGTGCTCTAAGTCCTCATGGAAGCCATCGATCGCGTTGACCCGCATTCTGCCCTCTCACGGCTGATACCGAGATACCGCTTTAGTCAAAAAACACCAGAACGGTTCCAGCGGAGGTCTGATGGCTTCTCCTTCACAAGTCAGATTGATGGACTTACCGTGCCGAGTTGGCGATGCCCTTCGTAGGGGCTCTTCAGGGGAAAGACCGGCTCACGCTCCGAGAGCGATACTGGGAGGGAACGTTATGCGCGATGGGCCTGACGATCCGGTGGGCGAAGTAGAGAGGGCACTGTCCCGTGTTGCGGGCGCCCTGGATTTGCCCGTCTCCACCTTCAGTGCAGTTCCTGGTTCGCATGCGGCCAAGCTCTTGGCAGAGCAAAAAGAAGCGTACCTGATCGCCATGGTCACAGCATATCTGCGCGCCGCCGACCCTAGGTCGCGAGCCCGCTTCACTGACGCGTTGAGGTCTGTTGTAGATACCGTGCAATCCTAAAAGGTGTTTGGCTACAGCAGCACCGTCGCGGCTTCCTGGACCTGCGCGGCTGGCGTACCGCTACCAGACCAAACCTGCTTGATCGTCTCGCGCAGGGCTGCCGGCATGAACGGTTTGATGAGGCAGGCATTCACACCGGCCCGCCGCGCGGCGACGAAGCAGTGGGCCTGCTCCTTCGTCGTCATGATGACGAACGGCGTCTCGCGGAGCTGTGGATCGTCGCGCACCTGACGGAGCAGCTCGTAGCCGGTCATCGGATGCATGTTCCAATCCGCGATGACGAGGCCATAGCGGCGCTGGTTCAGCATCGCGAGCGCGGCAGCTCCATCGCCAGCCTCGTGTACCTCGGTCAGCCCGACCTGTTCGAGCGTCGCCCGCACCACGGCACGGATCAAAGGCACATCGTCCACGACGAGCACGGGAAGCGATCGTGGCGATGTCACATCAACCCCTACAGCGACCTCGGTTCGGCCCCGTCCCGATCCGCTCACGGGACGGGGGAACGCCGGATCTTACCAGCTAGGCCGATACGCAACTTGGCCCGAACGTGGGATGCGGCTCCTCGGTTAGAAGCACGTCACCGTGGCGAGTGCCGAGGTGTGCCGGAACGGGCCGCTGAGCGGCGTCAGGCCACTTTGGCGACCTTCTTGCGACTGCGGGCCTTCGGGGCTGCCTCTGAGGCTTCTACGGCCTTGGGCTTCTGACCACGGGCTTAGTTGCCAAGGAGATCGCTCCTCCCGTCTCAGGAGCCTAAGCGGCTGCCTTGCGCCGCAGCTGGCCGAGGCCGAGTGAACGTGCCAGCTCGGACCGCTTGGCGGAGTAGGCGGCCGATACGATGGGGTAGTCAGACGGCAGGCCGTACTTCGCACGGTAGCTCTCCGGTGTGAGCCCGCGAAGCGTGAGGTGGCGCTTCATCGTCTTGTAGGTCTTGCCATCCTCGAAGCTGACCATGCCGTCCGGGGTGACCGACTTGCGGATCTGGGCGGGGGTCGGCTTCTCGGGGATAGCAGCCTCAGCCTTGACTCCGTTGCCGAGACCATTGATGGCGGCATGCACGCTGGTGATCAGCGCCGGCAATTCACTGGCCGGGACATTGTTATTTGATACGAAAGCGGCGACGAGGTCGGCCGTCATCTCGAATTCGTCACGCCCTGAAACGAGCATCGCACCACCGGTCATATTATCACCCTTAAATACCTTTCGCTCCGCATAACAACTTACCGAATTAGGCGTCAAGGTTCTGTTAGGGATCGCGCTTTAGGAGTTTTTTTAAATTTTAGGGGTTCGACGATGCGTGTTCTGCTGGTCGAGGATGATGCGTCGGTGGCGGAGAGCATTGAACTGATGCTCAAATCCGAGCGGTTCGTGACCTACACCACCGATCTCGGTGAGGAGGGGATCGATCTCGGTAAGCTCTACGACTACGACATCATCCTGCTCGACCTGAACCTGCCCGACATGTCTGGCTATGACGTGCTCAGGAAGCTCCGGGTCGCCAAGGTGAAGACCCCGATCCTGATCCTCTCAGGGATGGCCAGCATCGAGGACAAGGTGAAGGGCCTCGGCTTCGGCGCCGACGACTACCTCACCAAACCGTTCCACAAGGACGAGCTCGTGGCCCGCATCCACGCGATCGTCCGCCGGTCACAGGGGCATGCCGAGTCGGTGATCGATATCGAAGGCATGGTCATCAATCTCGATCAGAAGGTCGTCGAGATTGCTGGAACGCGGGTCCCGCTCACCGGCAAGGAGTACCAGATGCTGGAACTTCTTGCTCTGCGGAAGGGCACGACGCTGACCAAGGAGATGTTCCTCAACCATCTCTACGGCGGCATGGATGAGCCCGAGCTGAAGATCATCGACGTGTTCATCTGCAAGCTGCGTAGGAAGCTCGCCAACGCATCGGGCGGCAAGAACTACATCGAGACCATCTGGGGCCGCGGTTACGTCCTGCGGGAGAGCGCACACGAAATGCGGGCTATGGCGAGCTGAGGAGCTATGCTGCTGAAGGTACAAAGCTTAAGCGACGGCTCACTTGCTTCAAGGCGCCCCTTCTTGCGACGTGTCCAAAAAAACGATCGCGCGAAGTTCGGTCTTTAGACGGTATTTCCCGCCTCAAGCTCGTTCTTGATCCCCTGCAGCGCTTCACGCTCGGCCTTGTACGCAGCCAGGGTCTGATCCGTCATATCGACCTCCTGCCCTCCAGGCTGCACCTCGCTTACCTTTCGGGTCTTGGCCTCCATCATCTCAACAGCTTGGCTGATGTCGGCGATGCGCTTCGTCGCGTAGGTGAGGAATGCTGCTTCAATGGCCATCGTGCTCTTTCGTACCGCATGAGCGCCATATAGGGCAGCTGGGCTCCTACCGTCGGCAAATACCTCACTGCTCCGAGACGTGCCGCGCGCGCCCCTCGCCCGCCGTCAGTTCCAGGCCGATGGCCAGCGTAGCATCTCTTACATCGAGCCAATCAATATGGCCGGGGTCCGGCCCCCACCTTGGCTGCGGCGAGAGCGCATGGCATGGTCAAGCATGACCTACCGCATCGACTTCTACCGGGAAGGCGCCATCGTCAGCGTAGTGAAGGATCTAGAGGATCTCTCCGCTGCCAAACGGACTGCTGAGAAGGAAGTCGCTACCCGCGATGCCGAAATCGCCCTTGTGATCGATGTGGACGGCACTGGAACGGAGGTAGCCTCCATCCGTCAGGACACGATGGTCTGGGACGATGAATAAGCGCTGCTGCACTCCGTCTGACTAAGCCGCGCCTTCAGGTTCGCAGTCATCGGCGCGCCTCCACAAACTCGGCCGGAACGCCGTAGGCGGTGAGGGCGCGGGCGAGGGTGCCGCTGTCGTCGGCCCCGGGCCAGTCAGGGTTCTGCGACTTCGCCGTCGCCCACTCGTCGAGGGCAGCGGTGGAGAGAATGTGCCCGCGCTCGGCGGGGTCCAGACATTCACCTGCTCCGTACCGTGTGCACAGGGCAGCGTCTGCCCGTTCGATCCGCTGGCTCCACTCCTCGGGGTTCGCTTCAGCCTGTGCCTCCATGTCGTCATGATCGGCATATCCGAGCGCCCGAGCGAAGCCGTCGCTGTAGGAGTCCTCCAGATGCAGCGGGCCTGACGCGCGCGGCCGAGGATAGCTGCCGAGCGCAATGGCGACGGCCCGGAGCCAGACCTGAGTCAACTCGCGGGATGCCAGTCCCTGGCCAGCGCGCCCTGCCTGTCCGGCTTCCAGGCGGTTCAGACGCTCGATCAGCTTCGGGGTCATTGCACGTTCCTCGGCCAGTCCAACTGGAAGGTGAAGGCGGCGCAGGTCTTCGGCCACAGGCCGGCTGCCCCAGCCTGCGCACGCGCCTCCTCCGTCAGGATGGCGGGCGACAGGTCCCGCGGCGGCTCGCCCTCGGCCATGCGGGACGCCCCGACGTTCATGACGAAGGCGTCGTCGCCGTCGTGGATGTCGTGGCCGCGAGCCTTCAGGAAGGCGATGATATCGCTGAGCGGCGTCCTGGAGGGAGCCTCGACCTGAAAGACGAGGTGCTTGCCGGCCGAAGGGGGGGCGGCCTCCGCCTCCAGGCGGGTCAGCCTGTCCATCACATGTGGTGTCATCGCTTTCCTCCAGATGTCTGTTCCAGGGCGGCGAGGCGTTCGGCGAACTCGTGCGCCTCGATGGCCTTCACATGCGCGTCGATTGCCTTGCCGACATCGGCCGCCTCGGATGGTGTGAGATCGCCGGAGGAGACCGCGTGGAGCAGCGCGCTCGTCGCCTTGGGGATGTCGGCGGTGCTCTTGATCGCGGGCAACTCGAACGTGACAGGGCGATCCCTCCGAGCCGGCATCAGCCGATCCATGCAGAGCCGCAGTGCCGGCCCGTCGCCGTCCAAGGCCATCTCGATCGCCTTGCGGGTCAGGGCCTCGCCCTCGCCCTCCAGGATGGCCTCCATCGCCAAGGACGTGCGGTTGCGGGAGCCCGTGGGCCGCCCGTTCGGGTTGCCGCTCTGTCCCTTCTCGAACTGCGTTATGTTCTCCGCCATGTCCTTCGATCCACGCTAAAGCTGATGCCTGCGGCCACTGTCATGCGCCTGATAGTACAGGAGAAATACAGGCGCGGGGCTATCCCTGACGGACCTCCGCCGTCCGGTCGCGCAACAGCAGATCGATCGGCTGACCATTCTCGGCGTCGGTGACGACCCGGATGATGTTCAAGTCCTCGTCCCGCACCTCGTGCCCGTTTGAACGCAGGAACGCGACGGCATCCTCAGGCGGCAATCCGGCAGGTCCCTCCATCAGAAACCGGTGGGTCTGATGAGGGATGGCCGGCGGCGTGGTCGCCACCTCCAGCTTGGCGAGGCGCTTGTGCAGGTCGTTCATCACGGTTCCTGGTGGGTTGGATCGGGTTTCTTCGTGAGGGCCAGCGCCGCGGCGCTCTCGGCGAAGGCGTAGAGGGCAGCGACGGCAGCCTGCTTGCACACGTCCGTCGCGCCAGGTGCGGTCTCCATCGTGATCGCAGCGGTGCGAGCGCCGTGGATGGCGGCGCGGAGGCCGGCGTTGTAGGCGGCTTGCTCGCGCGGGGTCATGCCTGTGCTCCAAGGTATTTTAATCCACGTCGGCGCGTGCGCGGCGTCACGTCGAGAATGAAATCGGCACCCCATCTTAGTTTCAAGCAGAAGGGAACAAGCCCGATCCAGGGATTGTCCTGCATAGGAGTTTGAATACGACCATGAAGACCCGTATCGCCGCCATCGCCACCGCCCTTGTTGTTGGCGTTGCCTCGATCTCGTCTGCAATGGCCTACGATCGGCCCGCCCGCCACACCGGGTTCTCGCCCTACGAGGTTGAGACGACGGGTTCGTTCAACGGTTACGACGCTGGCTTCCACCGTGACCCGGCAACTTGCCCGATGAGTTCGGCTGCCGAGGGCAACGCCAACCAGCAGCACTTCCCGGTGAAGCAGTACGGCCAGACCGCCGGCGGAAACCGCTGCTGATCGGCTGACAGGTTCACAGGCATGCAAATGAAGCTGTTCAACTACCTGATGATCGGAGCTTTCGCTTGCGGTCTCGTCGCAACGGCCGTGGGTACGGCGAGCGCTGTCGTCGGCTTATGATCGCAGAGAGGCCAGGTCCGGTTTGAGGTTCGAGCGGCGGGGCGAGAGCCCCGCCGTTTTTGTGTGCGCGGTTGGCCGGACCTGGGTAGGGGCAAGGCTCTCCCATGGGGTCATCGGTAGGCCGTCCATGGCGCTCGCAGCCTCAGGCGTGTCAGTGTCCGGCTCTCGGGCGCAAACACGATCGCGACCGCCGAGAGGTAGAGGCGTTGAATGGCTGGAATTCTTGAGGAGACCGGCCTGCAGCCGTTGATCGCGACGGTGATGCGACCGTGGGTAAGCGCGGTCGAAACGGCCTCACCTGGCATGCATGGGATGATGGCGTCTGCCACGTCCAGCACGGCCGCGAGCTTGAAACGCCGCATCGTTGTCTCGCCAGCACTCGGCTCGGCGCTCGAAGTGGCTGTCGCAGCGTCCAACCTCTTTGCAGCAGCTCTCGACACAAAAAACGGCCGGGTGGCCGAGCAGCGCGCGGCAGCGCTCGCGGCCTTAGTGGTATTGATAGAGAACCTACGGTCAGCCGAGCCAAGTGAGGATACGCGGGGGCTCGGGCTGGGATGGTAGGCAGTCTGATTGTGAGAGGTCATGCTGCGGCATTCCCCCGATTGCGCCACGCCTCGACCGCCTGATGCGCCTGGATGACGACAGCTTCGATCCAGGCAGCGTCGGCATTCGTGACGGAGACATCCCCCTCGAAGCCTTTGAGGCGGTCCCGGTCTGTCTTGCTCAGGAAGCGACCGCCGAACGCCTTCGGCATCGTCCAATCGAGCATCCAGGTATAGCGCGCGACCCTGCTCCATGGCTCGATCGTCTGCGTGTCCCGGAGACGCATCCCTGTTCGGCGACATGGTGCGTTCGGCGCTTCGCTCCCGGGGTCAGGGCTGGTCGAGGAGCGCTGCGGGAACGAGGATGGCGCAAACCGGGCGGGCGCAATCTCGATCATCCTCGCGAGAGCATGCCAGTCGAGCCCCGCGGCGGCCAACGTCCGTCCCATCGCATGCGCCGCAGCCACCACCTCTCCATCATGCTCGCTTGCGAGCCGAGGCAGGATCTTGGCGAGCTTCGCAGCGATGTCGGCTGGGATCATGAGCGCCATCCAGGCAGGCCGGCCCATGCCGCAGCGATGATGGTTTCGCGACGCTCAGAACGGTCAGGAGCGGCGTCGGCGACCGCGCGCAGCAACGGCCTCCATCGTGTCACTGCCACCCGCCTCTGAGGCTTCCTCGCCCTTTCGACGAATGGCGGACTGAAAGGCTTTCCAGGCCGGACCATCCGCGGGTTGGCTCTCGACGGCCGCAACGACCGCGATCAGCGCTTCAATGATCGGAGCGATGGTCTCCTGCTGGGGCGGGGCTATCGTTGACGTCACCTCTGCCTCGCGGCTCGCAGCTGGCGGGGCGGCGACGTGACTGGTGGAGCGAGGGCGGATCATGGTGCTGATCTCGTTGGGTAAGTGATGGTGAGCAGGGTCATGATCGGATCTCCCTGGCTGCCCGGCCGGTACCGTTAAGAACGGCCAGCGCCTCGGTTGCCTTGGCGGCAGCGGCGGCGAGTGTGTAGCGGGCTGCGTTGCGAGCGGAGGCGGCATCCTCGGGATAGAGGCGATCGAGCAGGCGCAGCTTCTCGGCCGAGAGGTTCGCTGGGCAGCGAACGCACTCAATGCTCGTCGGGCACTCGGCGTGGTGCGGATGCAGGCGGATGCCCTGTTCTGCGACGAAGGTCCACACCTCCGCGTCGGTCCACGACCACAGGGGCATGGCGACCTCGATATGTGCAGGGAACGCGCTGGCGAGCCCGGCGACGGTGCCGCCCCCATCGGCGGTACGTTGACCGATGAGCAGAGGGCAGGGGCTGCGAACGCCCTCCATGAAGGTGACGGCCGGCTGCACGCGGTGGACGCCGCAACAGGATAACCAGGGCTGCACCTTCGGCTCGCGCCACCCGACCGTAGCAAGGTTCTCGACCGCAACCAGGTCGGCGGGGACGCCCCACTCCTGCCAGTTCTCGACCATGGGCCGATCCGGGCGCAGCTCGACCACCTCGAAGTCGGCGCGATGGCGCAGGACGTGATCGCGCATGAAGGGCGCGGCATCAGCGTTCACCCACAGCAACGTTGTCCGGTCCTGCCAGGGCCGGCAGAGGTGGGCGAGGGCGGCCGAGTCCTTGCCTCCCGAGAATAGGACGTAGGCGCGGTCGTAACGGTCGAAGAGGGCAGCGAGGGCCTGTTGGGCGACTTGGATGCCAGCGGCAAAGGCGGCCTGTTCGCAAGGGATCATGTCCTAATCTTCCGTGCTGCTAGGTCGGTGCCGTTGATGGCGTTGAGTACCTCGGTTGCCGTGGCTGAACGGATCGCTTGGCAGTGGGTCAGCATCGGTTCAGCGACTGAGGTGCAGCCTTCGAACTCGCCGGCTGGATGAGAGCGATGCCGGGCGCTAACGAGGTTCAGGTCATGACGCGCATGAAGGTGCTGGGAATTGCCGTTTTGATAGCCGCAGGGCTTGGTTCGGCGACTTCGGCGAATGCCGCTCCCTTCTTGTCCGGTCAGATCCGCAGTGATGCGGTAATCGAACTTGTGGCTGGCGGATGTGGCCCCGGCTTTCATCCAAATCCGTGGGGACGCTGCCGGCCGAACGACCGTGGATACGGCTACGGTGGTGGTCCTCGAGGGTACTATGAGGGGCGGCCAGCATACGGCTACGGCGGCGGGTATGGTCGTCGCGGTGGCGACTACGAGTACGGCGGTCCCCGCCGGTTCTACGGCGGCTATTAAGGCCATCAGGGCTGGCGGTCTTTCGGCTGCCAGCTCATAAACCTGTGGTCGAAGGCAGCATGCTGGCGCGGGGTCATGGCCGCGACTTTTGGGTGTTGCCAACGGTCTGAGGGGAAACGCCTGCCCGTCGAGTGATCTTGCGATCGGTGATGCTGTGACCGAATAGGTCCAGCACGTCGCGGCGTTTGTCGGCGTTGGTTCCGGATATCCAGATTGGACGGCGCCTCGGCGGTCGTCATACCTGCTGCGTGGGCGAGCACTTTCATAGGGCCAGCAGCAAACGGACCGGCGGCGCCCGGCGCGACCTAGAAGACCTTCGGGCGGCCATCGGGCATCACCAGACCGAAGGCTTGCATCGTGAGATCGTCAAAGTCCCGTTGCCAGAGAAAGGGGAGGGGAGAGACCGCTTCCTAACGAGAGAGGAGGCCGCCGGCCTGCTCTGGGTGTGCTGGCGCTACCGCGAGAAGCAAACCGTCCATCGGGGCGCGAACCTCGGCCAGGCAGTTCAGACCGACAAGCGCCCACTTCGGCACCTCGCACGGTTTATCCTGCTCGGCCTCTATACCGGCACACCTGCCGGAGTGCTTGCTGCTGCTTCGTTCCACCGCGGTAAGGGCAGGGCCTATGTCGATCTCGATAAGGGGCTGTTTTACCGGCGAGCCGAGGGCAATCGCGTTACGAAGAAGAGGCAGCCCGTCGTGAAGCTGCCATCGCACCTCGTGGCGCACTTGCGCCGCTGGGCGGTGACGCCGCGCCGCGATGGAACGATGCCCGAGTTCGCGGTCGAGTGGAACGGCAAACCCGTTGCGTCGGTCAAGACGGCCTTCGCATCGGCGGTCCACCTCGCCGGCCTTGAGGAGGATGCTTCACCGCATGTCCTCCGGCACACCGCGGCGACTTGGCTGATGCAGCGCGGCGTCAGCATCTGGGAGGCGTCCGGCTTCCTCGGCATGACGCCTGACGTGTTGATCAACGTCTACGGTCACCACCACCCGGACTTTCAATCCGGCGCCGCGGGAGCCTTCAAAAACAGGGGCAAAAAGAGCGTTTCGTTGGGCAAATCGTTGGGCGACCGCCCCGGGGCATAAAACAATGCCTGCTTAAGTCGTTGTGATGATTGGTGGGCCCGGCAGGACTCGAACCTGCAACCAGACCGTTATGAGCGGTCGGCTCTAACCATTGAGCTACAGGCCCAAGCCGTTGTCCCAGCTTGCCTTTTAGGCATCTGAGCCGTCGCCGCCCAACGTGGTGCGGCAAGACGGCGACGGAAACCCTGCTCCTGCCTACCGCGAGCCGGTGCCGGCGACAAGCGGGGTGGGGGCTCGGACGACCGTGCCGTCGCTCCGATCGATCCGATCGCGTCTCGGCTCGCATGGCAACCAGGATGCTGGCGTGCGGCACAGGACGGGCGATCGGATACGAAGAAAATGCCCGGACGAGAGGCGGCCGAGCACCGAGCGTAGCTGCCGAATGCTACTCCGCGACGGCCGGTGCCGCCTCCGCGATCGCCACGCGCGGCACGAGCAGGGATGCCGACAGCGTCAGCAGCGCGACGGCGAAGACCGTCCAGAAGGTGCCGTGCAGGGCGTGCTGCAGGCTGAGGCGGGCCGCCTCGCCGGCTGCGCCGAGGCTCGCCGGGTCGTCGAGCAGGCGGCGCAGCTGGTCGGGATCCACCCCGGTCCCGCCGTCCGGATGGATCAGGCGATAGTTCAGCACGGCGCCGAGCGCGGTGGCGCCGAGCGTCGAGCCGAGGTTGCGCGCGAAGATGTTCGAGGCGGTGGCCGCCCCCCGCTGCCCCCAGGCGACGCTGTCCTGGATGATCACGATCGCCGCCGTCGACAGGAAGCCCATGCCGAGGCCCATCACGATCGACCCCGCCGCCGCCACGACCGGCGAGGTCTCTGGGCCCAAGGCCACGAAGGCCGTCGCGCCGATCGGCAGCAGGGCGGCGCCGAGCAGCAGGACCGGTCGCAGGCCGAAGCGGACGAAGCTGCGCGCCGCCGTCGTCGCGCCGATCGGCCAGCCGAGCACCATGAGGGTCAGGGTGAACCCGGCGACGAGCGGCGATTGCCGGAGCACGCCCTGCACGTACATCGGGAGAAAGGCGGTGAGCCCGATGATCGCCATGCCCGAGAGCAGCGTCGCGGCGTTGGCGGTGAGGATCGGGCGCTGCCCCCACAGCGAGAAATCCAGCATGGGGTCGGCGGCCCGCCGCTCCTGCAGCACGAACAGCGCGATCGCCGCCAGGAAGGTCAGGCCGGCGGCGACGGCGAGGGCCGGCGCGGCCGACGTCTCGGTCAGGGCGATCATCAGCGCCGCGATCGCCACCGTGAACAGGGCCGCCCCGATCACGTCGATCCGGCGCGGCTTGCGCTCCACCTCCTCGCGCAGGAACAGCAGGAACAGGACGGCCGCGAGGACGCCGACCGGCAGGTTGATCCAGAAGATCCACGGCCAGCTCAGATGCCCGACGATCAGCCCGCCCGCGAGCGGCCCGGCCACCGACGAGACGCCCCAGACGCTCGCGAGGTAGCCCTGGACCCGTCCGCGCTCGCGGGCCGCGTAGAGGTCGCCGACCACGGTCATGCTCACGGGCTGGATCGCGCCGGCCCCGACGCCCTGCACGAGCCGGAACAGGATCAGCGAAGGCATCGACCAGGCGATGCCGCACAGCAGCGAGCCGACGAGGAACACCGCGATGCCGAACAGCAGCACCGGGCGCCGGCCGTAGAGATCGGACAGCTTGCCGAACACCACGGTGGTCGCGGTCTGCGTCAGCAGGAAGGAGGCGAACACCCAGGCGTAGAGATGGAGGTCGCCGAGCTGGCCCGCGATCTGCGGCATCGCCGTCGAGACGATCGTCGCCTCGATCGCGATCATGAACATCGCCGCCATCACCGCGGCGAGGACCAGCGGGCGGCGCGTCGTCGGTGCGTTCAGCATGCGCCGGCTTTAGGGCTCTTGCGCCGCCGGCGCCAGAGGACGGCGATCTGCTGGCCCGCGCCCGCGCCCGCGCCGGCAAAACTTTCTCGATCGCGCGACGTAGGGGGTGGGCGGAAGGACATCCGCCCATGCTGGCCTCAAGCCTGATCTGCCTCGTCGCCGGGACCGGACTGGTCGCGGCGTCCCTGCTGATGCCCGCCTATCGCCTGCGACTGGAGGTCATGGGTGCGGGGCTGTTCATCGCCGGCCTATGCCTGCTCGGCGCCGAGCTTCCCCTGTTGCGTTGAGGCCGGTTCCCGATCGAGGGGTCGTGTCCCGCCGCCCTGCGGCTCGGTCGTCATGCCCCTCGCGTGCGGGCCGGGTTCCCCATCGCCGCCCGGGCGGCACCGTCTCCACGGCATCTGGGGGGCGTCCGCCCCAGCACCACGCATCGGTCCGGGCGCCGCGATCCGCGCATGGCGGCCGGCGAGTTCCGCCGCGCGGCCGGCTTCGAGAGGCACGCCGGAATCGGGCCGGATTTGATGAGCGGATGCACGATCCCTATCGGCGTCGTCGACCGATGAACCCCGCACGCACTTGATTCGAATGCCGACTCGGCCGACTGCGCCGGCAAGGGGACCGCAGGGCGCCGCCCACAGGTCTGCGCAGGAACGCTCGAACATGCCGAACACGTTTGGCCTCAACCGCACCCTCGGCGGCGCGATCGGCGCCATCGCGCTTGTGTCGGTCCTCGGCAGCGGCACGGTCCTGTTCACGCTGGACCGCCTGAACGAGGCGACCGAGGCCCGTCGCAAGGTGACGCTCGTGGCGCGCGGCCTCGACGCCTTTCGCGGCGCCATGCTCAACCAGGAAACGGGGCTGCGCGGGTACCTCATCACCGGACGCGACAGCAGCCTCGAGCCCTATCGGGCCGGCCGCCCGGCGCTCGATGAGACCATCGATCGGCTTCGGGCGCTGACGAGCGGCGAGGCCGAGACGTCGCGCCTGCTGGCCGATGCCGTCGCCGCCGCCCGCACCTGGCAGGCCGAGATCGGCGAGCCGGCCGTGCGCATGGCCGCCGACCCGGCGCGACGCCCCGAGGCGGCGCGCGTCGAGGCCGAAGGCAATGGCAAGCAGCTGTTCGACACCCTGCGCGAAAAGCTCGCCGTCATCGAGACCAAGCAGGACGATGCCCGGAACGCGCTGAACGATCGCGTCGCGGAGGCGCAGCGGACCGCGTTCCTGACCCTGTGGGGCGCGGCCCTGATCACGCTCCTGATCTGCATCGGGATCGGGATCGCCATCAACCGCGTGATCGTCCGGCCGCTCGGGCGGGTGATGACCTTCGTCGAGCAGGTCGGTCAGGGCGACCTGTCCGGGACGCTCGGGGAC